>SCVR01000172.1 GCA_004296805.1 Dehalococcoidia bacterium | reverse complement strand
GCTCTTCCGATCTTGGCGCGAGGTGATCCGCGAGTTGATCCGGACTGGAGCCTCCGAGAGCGGCGTGATGGCCCACCTCGCCATCCCCGAAGTCGACATGGGGCCAGTCGCCGCGTTCTGCCGGTACCCGATCGAAGTCAGCCAGCCAGCACCGACGACGCTGGACGCTGAGATCGAGGCCTCGCCCCTATTCACCTCGATCAGGAACGCAGGATTACGTCGTGAGGCGGCTTTCTTGGTGGCCGCGCTCCAGGCGCAGGCAGAGGGTCGACGGGGCGATGACGGCCCCCTCGACCTCACGGCCGAGGTGGAGCGCCGGCTCAACCGGCCATAACGTACGTCCCGGGTGCCGGTGGCGGCCCCGTCGCCGCCCGGGGTACGCTTCGGATGCGCGGCACGCCTGCTGCGCCCGCGAGGAGTACCCGTGAGCCTGATCCCGTCCGACCGAAGCGTGACGCCTCTCCGGCGCTCGCTTCCCGTTCCACGGGAGGTCGGTCTGGCCGTCGCCCGACGGATCGCACCGCTCGTCGCCGCCTCGGCAGCCACCGTCATTGCCTCGATCGCAGCCGAGCGGGCCCTGGCGGGCCTCGCGCTCCGAGCCGTCGGTGGCGCTGGCGAACGGCTCATCACTCCACACCAGCGCGCCGCGGCCGTTCGGCGCACGGTCATCGTCACCGAGACGACCGTCGTCGAGCGGATGCGTCGTCGGCGCTAGTCGCCCATGCCCGCCCAGGCCTCGGAGCCGGAGACCGGCCCTCAGCGACTGCAGAAGGTGCTGGCCGCCACCGGGATCGGCGGGCGGCGGCCTGCTGAGGCGCTGATCGCCGCTGGACGCGTCACCGTCGACGGGGTCGTGGCAACGCTCGGCACCAAGGTCGACCCGGCCCGCGCCTTGATCGCGGTGGATGGCCGGCCGGTCCGCTTCGACACGCGCGGCGGGGATGCAGCCAAGACGACCACGTTCGCCCTCCATAAACCGTTCGGGATCGTCGTAACGGCCGCCGATGACCGAGGTCGAGCGACGGTCTACGACGTGGTGCAGCACGCGATGGGCGCGGTGCCGCCGGGCCTGCGATACGTTGGCCGGCTGGACCGCGACACCACGGGGTTGCTGCTGATGACCACCGACGGCGCGTTGGCATACCGCCTGACGCACCCCCGCTACACGGTCGAGAAGGTCTACGAGGCCATCGTGGACAGCGAGCTGACGGACGCGGACCTGACTCGCCTGCGCCGTGGTGTCGAGCTGGAGGACGGCAAGACTGCTCCGGCCGACGTCGCCCGGTTGGCGAGTGGGGTCATCCGCATCGCGATCCACGAGGGCCGAAACCGCCAGGTGCGCCGGATGTTCGAGGCCGTTGGGCATCGCGTACGCCGCTTGCGGCGAGTCGCCGTTGGGCCAGTTCGCCTCGGGGACCTGGCCGAGGGAGCCGCGCGCCCCCTTACGGATGTCGAAGAGCGCTCGCTCCGCCACAAGGTGGGTCTCGACCAGAGTTGACAGCCGACCGGGCTCGATTGGCCGGACGGCAGACCGGTACGTATGATCCGGGACACCGAACGCACGAGGGAGTGGCTGATGCCGGGGATGACCGGGACGGAATCGCTCGCCCGCTGTATCGCCATCGATGGACCGACGGCGTCCGGGAAGAGTGCCGTCGGACGAGCCCTCGCTGAGGCGCTCCGCGTCGGGTTCTTCGACACAGGCCTGATGTACCGCGCCTGCACGCTGGCGGTCGCCCGCGCTGGCACACCCCTTGATGACGAGCGCGCGGTGACGGCGTTGGTGTGCTCGCTGCCTCTCGACATGCGCTGGCCCGACCCCACAGAACCGCACGTCTTCCTCGGTGACGAGGACGTCACGTCGCTGCTCCGCACGCCGGAGATCGAAGCGAAGGTGTCGCTCGTCTCGCGCATCGAGGATGTTCGGGTAGAGCTCGTGCGTCGCCAGCGCGAGATCGCGAGCCGTGAGCCTGTGGTCATGGCAGGACGAGACATCGGGACGCGCGTGCTCAAGGAAGCCCGGACGAAGATCTTCCTGGACGCCTCCAGTGAAGTCCGCGCCCGGCGCCGGCTGGGCGAGGAACTCGACTCCGGCCGCACCTCCACGTTCGACGAAGTGCTCTCCGCTACGCGTCGACGCGACGAACTCGACAACACCGGCGACCGAGCGATCCACCCCGACCAGCGGGCACACGACGCTCTGCTCATCGACACCGACGCCCTCGGCATCGACGAAGTGGTGGCACGCTGCATCGAGGCGTACCGCCGCCTGAATCCTGGCACGTAGGGGATGGCGGAAATGAAGCGCCGCCTGCTCCCGTTCGCCTACTGGGCCAGCACCTGGCTCATGCGTCTCCTCCTGCGGACGTTCGCCCGCTGGGAGGTGGTCGGTGCGGGCCGGATTCCGGCAGGTGGCCCGCTGATCCTTGTCTCCAACCACGTGCACATCATTGACCCACCGCTCGTGGCGGCCTCGTGCCGGCGGCGGGTCCACCCGATGGCCAAGCGGGAACTGTTCGAGGTGCCGCTGATCGGGTGGTGGTTCTGGCTTTGGGGCGCCTTCCCGGTCCGCCGGTTTTCAGGCGACATGGGCGCGCTGCGCGTGGCGCGGAACTACCTCCGGAACAACGAGGTCGTGTTGATGTTCCCCGAGGGCACTCGTTCGCGGGGTGCGGGCATGCGCGCGGCACTGCCCGGCGCAGCGATGGTGGCGGTCCTCGCGAAGTCGCCGATCGTTCCGGTCGCAATCACGGGTTCCCGTATCAAGTTGCCAGCAGTTTTCTGGCAGTGGGCGCTCCGCCGCCGCCCGGTGATCCGCGTCGAGTTCGGAGAGCCGTTCGTCCTCGAAGGTCATCGGGCGGACAGCAAGGGCGCCGAGGCCGCGACCGACGCGATCATGCGCCGCATCGCCGCGATGTTGCCCGAGGACTACCGCGGCGCGTACGGCGCGGGCACCGAGGGGCAGGTCGTGGTGGCGCGCGTCCGTGACCGGAACGCCAACGAGGCGGAAGTCGACGCGTCATCGGCTGCCGCGGAGGCGGCGGAGGCGGCCGAGGGGGCGCCGCCCCCGGAGGAGTAGCCTGTTGGTGCCACATCCCCGAGACGCGTTGGCATTCGTGCCATTACACTTCTTCCGGGCGGGGTGGCACTCAGGAGTGACACCCCATGTGCGGAATCATCGGTTACACGGGCAGTCGCCCGGCGGGCCCCATCATTCTGGATGGCCTGCGTCGCCTCGAATACCGCGGGTATGACTCCGCTGGCATCGCGCTCTTCGGCACACACCAGGACTTCTACGTCGCCCATGCCACCGGCA
>SCVR01000025.1 GCA_004296805.1 Dehalococcoidia bacterium | reverse complement strand
CCCGACCTCGCCCACGCGAAGGTCGGCGTCTCGATCCTCGGTGACGAGGCGCAGGCCGAGACAGCGATGAACGCCCTGGAACGTGTCGAACCGTTCCTGCACCGAGAACTCGGCAAGCAACTGCACATCCGTCGGGTGCCGCGCCTGCACTTCACTCGCGACGATGCCATGGCCGAGGCAGACCGCATCACCACCCTCCTACGGGATGTCGCACGCGCCGACGGGCGCGACCTGCCGACGCCATAGCGGACGGATCGGGGATGCGCGGCTTCATCAACATCGACAAACCTCGCGGCATCACCTCTTTCGAGGCGGTGCGGCGTGTGCGGCGTGCTGCCCGTACCAAGAAGGTTGGACACGCCGGCACGCTCGATCCCAACGCGACGGGCGTCCTCCCGATCGCCATCGGTGAGGCCACGCGGCTGGTGGACGAACTGGTGGGGGCGCGCAAGCGGTACGCAGCCGAGATCACCTTCGGCGTCGAGACGGACACCTACGACGTCGAGGGCGACACCGTCAGCGAGCAAGATGCGTCTGCGGTCACCGAATCTCGCCTGCGTGAAGCACTCACCGGCTTCGTCGGGGAGCAGATGCAGGTGCCGCCCGCCTACTCGGCTGTGAAGCGCGACGGCGTCCCCGCTTATCGTGCCGCACGACGAGGCGACCCCCTCACCCTCGAGGCCCGCCCCGTGGTGACGTACGCGCTGGACGTGCTCGGATTCGACCAGACTGATCCGTCGCGCCCGGTCCTGCACCTGGACGTGCGATGCGGCAAGGGTTTCTACGTCCGTTCTCTCGCTCATGACCTCGGCGTCGTGCTCGGGGTCGGCGCCCACCTCTCCGGCCTTCGCCGCACCCAGGTGGGACCATTTCTTGCCGAGACCGCGATCCCGCTGGATGAGGCTGTCGCGCGCCTCGAGGCGGGCGATGGTGCGTCACTCCTGCTGCCCCCCGACGCCGTGATCGGTGACTGGCCTGCCGTCACGCTGACCGCGGAGCAGGCCGTGCGGGTACGTCAGGGCCTGGACGCTTCCCTCGGTTCGAGCGGTTATGTCGCTATCGCTGGTCAACGGCGAGTACGCGCCTACGCCCCTGGCGGCACGCTGCTGGCCCTCCTGGAACCCTCGACGGTGCTCGGTGCGTGGCACCCGTTCCGGGTGTTCCCTCCCGAGCCCGCCGAGCCGGCACCCGCAATCCGGTAGCCCGCTTACCCGAGTCTGTTGACAGGCGGCGTGCGAGAAGCGTACTTACCGGCAATCGGAACCCTCAACGCCATAAGGAGGTGGGACCGATGCAGGCGTACTGCCTGAAATGCCGCGCCATGCGGGACCTCGAGGGACCACAGCAGGTCACCCTGAAGAACGGCAAGACTGCGATGCAGGCACCGTGTCCGGTGTGTGGCACGCGCATGTCGAAATTGGTGAAGGCGCCGGTCTAGGCGCCGCCGCGTGCGGCCGTGCCGGCCGCCACCGCGAGCGCGAGGAATGCCTCCGCACGCGCGTCTGGCGGCGTCCCCGACCGCCTGACGCCGAGCAGCGTTCGCTCTCCGAGCACGTCCCCCGACGGCACCAGCGCAGGCTGCCCATCGCCGGCAACCTGCTCCGGCAACACACTCCACCCAAACCCCAGCGCCACGAGCTGTCGCAGCACCTGAGGGTTCGTGGACTCCAGAGTCACGCGCGGCACGATCCTCCGGGCCGCCAGGGCCGCATCAATCACGGCGCGGGTGTGCGAGCCGCTGGGGTACAGCATCCACTCCGCCTCCAGCC
>SCVR01000024.1 GCA_004296805.1 Dehalococcoidia bacterium | reverse complement strand
GTCGGGCGGGCGGGTGATCCCCGGCATCGGCGCAGGGTGGATGCCTCGCGAGTTCACGGACTTCGGCGTGCCATACCTCGACCGGAAGGGACGCCTCGGCCAGTTGCGCGAGGCGGCGCAGTTGCTGCGGCGGATGTGGGGTGAGGAGCCGTCCGTCACGTTCGAGGGGAAGTACTTCCAGACGAAGGACCTGGTCACGCTGCCGAAGCCGGCGCGCCAGCCTCGACTGTTGATCGGCGGCGCAGGCGAGCAGGTGACGATGAAGATCGCGGCGCGCTACGCCGACATCTGGAACAACCTCGCGGGGCAGCAGGACAACATCGCGCACAAGGTGCAGGTGCTGCGTGAGCACTGCGCGGCGATCGGGAGGGACGCCTCGGAGATCACCGTCGCGCAGCAGTGCCTCGTAACCATCGCGAAGGACGACGCCGAGGCGGGGCCAATGATCGAGGTGGCGCAGAAGATCTTCGGCGGGCACATGGGGAACCCGAAGGGCGAACTGGCGCTCTCGGGTACGCCGAACCAGATCGTGGACCGCATCGGTAAGCACGTCGAAGCGGGCTGCACCATGTTCAACATCGAGTTCTTCGGTCGCGACACGCGGGAGCCGGCGGAGTTGTTCGCGTCGACCGTGCTCCCGCAGTTCCGGTAGCGCCGCCCTCGATGCCCGCACTTTCGCTTCGCCCTCTCGAGGTCGCCGACGTGCCGGCGCTGGCGGCGCTGCTTGCTGCGCGGAGGCGCGAGGAGCGCGTGGCGCTGCCGCTGCTGAACGAGCGGTTCGCGGATGTCGGGGCGTGCACAGAGGTGCTGCTGGCACACCTCGCGGCGGCGCGGTGCGACGGGGTGGTGGCAGAGCGCGGCGGGCGGCTGGCGGGGTTCCTGATCGGGCATCGGCGGCACACGTCGGTGGAGTCGTTCGAGGCGCAGTACGAGCCGCCCACGCAGGCCTCGATGCCGGGCTCGGGGCACGGTGTGTCGCCGGGCGAGGATGTCGAGGCGGTGTACGCGGCGATGTACGCGTACCTCGGTGAGCGGTGGGTAGACGGCGGGTACTTCGAGCACCGGATCACGATGCCGCTGGGGATGCCGGCGAGCGTCGAGGCGTGGTTCCACCTCGGCTTCGGGTCGCTGTACACGTTCTGCGTGCGCGAGAGCACGCCGCTCGCTGCGCCACGCGTCGACGCGACGACCGAGGTGCAGCGTGCGACGCCGAGCGAGCGCGCGGAGGTGCTGCGGTTCCAGGACGAGAGCGGGCGGTGGCACCGGAGCGCGCCGATCTTCTGGCCGTACATGGAACGCCAGGCCTCGGCGGCGATCGAGGCGTTCACGGCGGGTGCGCTGACAGACGAGTCGAACGGGATCTTCCTCGCGCGGCGGCACGGCGTGGCGGTGGCGCTGCACTTGATGGTCGCGCAGGCGGACTGGGGCTCGTCGTTCACGCAGCCGGACGACTCGATCTACCTGTACGAGGGGATCACGTCACCCGAGGCGCGCGGCACCGGAGCGGGCACCGCGATCCTCGCGCACACCCTCGACTGGGCGAGGGAGGCAGGCCACCCGTATGTGACGCTGCACTACGCGACGCCGAACGCCTCGGGTGGCCCGTTCTGGCGCGCGCACGGGTTCGTGCCGGTGGAGGTGACACTGCAGCGGCGGCTCGATGAGCGGTTGGCCTGGGCTAGGGCGTGAGGGGACGTCATGGAACTCGGCTGTGGCGACCCCCGATCGGCTTCGGAGGGTGCGCGAACCGGCCGATCAGTCATCGCTGAACAGGAGAGCACGTTGGCCTGCGAGGACGGCTAGATAACGACGCCTGAACTCGTTCTTCGAGAGCGCAGGTAGTCCGGAGTGAGCGCGAGCCTCATTGAATGCTGTCCAGCTGATATTCAGGAGCGGTTCACCCGCAAGGCCTTTCGCGCTGACGAGACCGTTCAGCGCCGAGATGGCCGAGACCGAGGCCATCCGTTCGTTTTGGTCAGTCTCGGCGGACGTGACATCCGCCGGATGGAACGCGAGGTTCGAGACCAACCGGTCGAGGTTGCGCTGCTGCTCTTCGGCGCGAGCCTCCAACACATCGATGAGGTTTCCCATCAGGTGATACACACGCTGATGCGACTCGAGTGTTGGTACTCCAAAGTCCCGATGCACGCGCTTCATCTCTTTCAAGATCGCGCGCTTCTTCTCCATTGCCGGTATCAGCAACGCTCGCACCCGGTCGGGATCATGTAGCTGAACGCTGTACGGCGCGATGAAGTCGGCCTGTGGCGGCTTCCCTGCGGCGGCGGCTCCGGCCCCGTTAAACACCTCCATCGCGTGCTGCTGGTACGCGATGAGTAGTTGGCAGAAGGCGATGAAGCGCGTGTCGTCTGTGGAGGGTCTTGCGGCCTTCCCGAATGGCCATGGCATTGACAGTCCGACTCCTGCAACGGCTGCCCGTCGCGAGTTTGCACGCAGATCTACAGGCGATACAAATACCACGATGGGCGACGAGGAGTGAGATGCGAGCTACAGGACGTCAGGACTGTCCGCACTCCGTGAGCCATTTCACGAGCTAAGGGAATGATGGCAGTGCGCTCCCGAATGACAATTCCTGACTCGTCATATATCGAACGAATGATTGCGAACTCGCCAGCGCGAGGTGCCGCGAAGTGGGCCTCAAGCATTCGGTGTTTGTCCCGATTCGACATGGCACGCAAGCAGAGCAGCCACTGATTGTCGGGTAGCGTTGGGAAGGGTTGAAATGGCCGGAGCAGGTCCCGATAAGAGGCTAGTCCCGCCTTCTTGGTAGCACTTGCAAAATCACTAGGACTGGTACAGATCGGGAATTGTCGATCCCGGGCAGTGACCGTGCCGGAGTCAGATGACTCCTCGACAAGTTCGTAGGCCAGATATTCGAGTGCACAACGCAGGTTGTGGATTGCGTCACCCAGGATCAGCGCGAATGCCAACGGTACGGGCCAAGGCTCGATGAACAAGTCGTCGGAATCGTATTCCCCGGATCTGACGTGGTGCTCAGAGTCCTCAAGCGCGTCGTCTTGGAGCACCACCAAATCGTCAATGTGGTGTTCAGCTCGTGCGAGCCTCTCACAGGCACCGAAGAGTGGGTGATTGGACGGAACGTGCATTGCGCTGGTCTCC
>SCVR01000171.1 GCA_004296805.1 Dehalococcoidia bacterium | reverse complement strand
CCAGCGCACCACGTCGAACGCCTCCGCGGCCTGCTGGTCGCGGGCCCAGAACGCGAGTACAGCGAGGAGCAAACCCACGACATACGCCGCCCCGACCAGTGCAGCGGCGATGACACCCGGCCTGCTCACCGAACCGCCCACGGCATCAGTCCTCACCCATGTCACCAGACCCCGAGCGCGCCTCAACGGCCCAGCCATCCACGCTCGGTATCATCCTCGCATGCCCACTGTGCGACGCCTCAGTGACCGCGGCTCGACCTCAGACGCAGCCGTGACCATCGGCCAACGGGCCGTCGCGTTCGCGTTTGACCTCGTATACGGCGCGCTGGCCTCCCTGACTGCGCTCGTTGTGGCGGCTGGCTGGCTGCTGCTCCGCACCGCCTGGGGGCGCGACGACGTCCCGTCCGGCGACGCTACCTTCGCCGCGGGCGTGCTGCTCGCCGCCACGCCCGCGTGGCTGACGTGGACCGCACTGCACCTCGCCCAGCGAGGCGCGACGCCCGGGCAGGCTCGTGCCGGGTTGCGCGTGGTCGGCTCGACCAGACGGCGGCTCATCCGCTTCAGCGTGCACCCGCTGATGGCCCCCGGGTGGATCTGGCTCGCCATCCTCGCCCTGGTTGTGGTGGTCGGCCCTGTGGCGGTGGGGCTCGCCGCGATTGGGGGCGCGATCCTCGTCGCGGGCCTGGTTACCGCGGTCCTCGCAGTTGCCCGTCCGACGGCTCGAGGCCTGCACGACCGGATCGCGGGAACTCGGCTGGCGCACGCATGAGCACCTGGCGGTCCTCACCTGCTCCGAGGCGCGATCCGCTCGCGGATCATCCTTCAACCTTCCCGTGGGCGGCCCGCCTGCTGGTCATCTGTGTGGCCCTGTGGCTCTCTGCTACTGCCGCGGCGGATCTCACCTCGCCCTCGGTGGCGCAGCCAGCGATCGCCCACCTCCTCGATGGACTGACCGGAACCAGTGGCTTGCTGGACGCTGAGGCTGTCCGCATCCGGGAGTCGGCGACCAAGGCGGCACCGGGGACGCTGGTGGACGTTCCCGGGTTCCCGATCGAGGGGGTCGGGATCCCACGGGAGGAGGTCCTCACCAACACGCCCGAAGCGTGGCACGCCATCCTGCTGACGCGCGCAGCCGCCCTCATCTATCGCGACGGCACCGGCCCATTCGCCGCGGACGGACACGCACGAGGTGGCCCCCTTGCGCTTCGCCTCCTCGGTGACCCGATCCACGGTTGGTTCGCGATTCTGCGCTGGTTCCCCGGCATCGCCACACTCGGGCTATCCGTCGCCATCGTGTCGACACTGCCCCCGGTGCGCCGTTGGCGGACGATCGGCCTCGCCATAGCGCTCGGGGGCACGCTCCCGCTCGCTGGCGCGATCCTGGTCCTGGGCCTGGCGAACTTCCTCGGTGGCGCTCCAGGCACCCTCTCGGGCGAGGCTGCGAGCGTCGTCGCGACGCTCGCGCGGGGCCCGATCATCCAGTCCGGGGCAGTCACCGCGGGTGGGCTCGCCCTGTGGTGGTGGGCTGGGCGCTCCCAATCCCACGACGCACAGGCCCGCCTGGCGGCGGCTCGGGAAGCTCGCGACGCCCGTCGCCGAGCTGCGTTAGGCGCCCTTCCCGAACCGCGGCGCACCGTTCGTTGACTCAGATCGGGCACCGGCTTAGCGTCGAGGGCGCCGCGACGCCTCGATCCGCGGCGGGCACGGAATAGGCGGGGGAGCGCGATGCTGCGCAGTCCAAAGGACTTCTTCAAGCCACTCGCCATTGGTGCGCCGATGCCGTTGACGGAGATCCCCGTCCGGCCCAGCCGCATGATCCACTTCCTCCCCGCCCAGAACGCCCGCATGCGGGAGCGCGTCCCCGAACTCCTGACCCAGGTCGACGTCCTCCTCGGCAACCTGGAGGACGCCATTGCCATTGCGGACAAGGAAGCCGCGCGCGAAGGCTGGATCGAGGTCGTCAAGAACAACGACTTCGGCGACGTGCAGGCGTGGTCGCGCGTCAACGCGCTCGACAGCCCGTGGTTCCTCGACGACATCACCCGGTTGGTGTCCGAGATCGGCAACCGCCTTGATGTCGTCATGATCCCGAAGGTCCTCGGCCCGCAGGACATCACCTACGTCGACCGCCTGCTCGCGCAGCTGGAGGCGAAGTACCACGTCACCCGTCCGATCATGGTGCACGCTATCCTTGAGACCGGTGGTGGCGTGGCGCAGGTCGAGGAGATCGCGCTCGCCAGCCCGCGGATGCAGGGCATGTCGTTCGGGCCTGCGGACCTCGCAGCGTCCCGCCGGATGAAGACCACGCGCGTCGGCGGTGGGCACCCGTCTTACCTCGTCCGTACGGACCCGGACCCGGCGAACCCGGATGCGCCGCGCATCACCGCTCAGCAGGACCCGTGGCACTATTCGATCGCCCGCATGGTGGACGCCTGCGTGAATGCGGGGATCCTCCCGTTCTACGGGCCGTTCGGCGCCATCGACGACCCGGTAGCCTGCGAGGACCAGTTCCGTGCGGCGTTCCTCCTCGGGTGCGTGGGCGCTTGGTCGCTGCACCCGAGCCAGGTCGCGATCGCGCGCAAGGTCTTCTCCCCCGACCCGGAGGAAGTCCGCATCGCCAAGAAGATCCTGGACGCGATGCCGGACGGCTCCGGCGTGGTGATGCTGGACGGCAAGATGCAGGATGACGCCACGTGGAAGCAGGCGAAGGTCATCTGGGACCTCGCCACGATGATCGCCGCCCGCGACCCCGAATTGGGCGCTGTGTACGGGATCACGACGAAGTAGCATTCCCGCGCAGGCCTGACGCCCGCGCCTCGATTGTCACGTTCGCAGCGGGGGAGGGCCCATGCGGTTCTACGAGTTTGAGTCCAAGCAGATCCTCAAGAAGGCCGGGATCCCCCTGCCGAAGAGCCACTTCTGCAAGACCGCCGACCAGGCGGCGGCGGCGGCCTTTGAGATCGCCGGGCCCGTGGTCATCAAGTCGCAGGTGCTCTCCGGCGGCCGCATGAAAGCGGGCGGCGTGAAATTCGCCGACTCGCCGGGCGAGGCCGCCGAGCACGCGCGCGCCATCCTCGCACTCCCGATCAACGGGCTGATGCCCGTCGGCGTGCTTGTCGAGGAGAAGCGCGCCATCGCGCAGGAGTACTTCGCCGCAGTCACCTGGGATGGGCGTGCCAAGAAGGCCGTGATCATCTTCAGCGACATGGGTGGCATCGACATCGAGGAGATCGCGGAGAAGCACCCGGAGCACCTCTCGCGCACGCACTTCTCCGCCAGCCGTCCGTTCTCGGACTACATCGCGAAGAATGCGGTCGCCGGGGTGGGCGTGACGGGGAACGACCTCAACGCCCTCACGCGCATCGTCGCCGGGCTCGCCCGGACGTTCCTCGACCGGGACATGACCCTCGCGGAGATCAACCCGATCGGCAAACTCGAGGACGGCTCGATCATCGCGCTCGACGCCCACATGGACATGGAGTCCGAGGCGGCCCGACAGCACCTCGACCTCCTCAAGGAGCTCGGTGTAGGCCCCGAGGAGAAGCGTCAGGCTCGCCCGCCCACCCAGTTCGAGATCGACGCCGAGAAGGTCGACTCCGCGGACACCCGGGGCGTCGCCGGAAACCTCACTGAGTTCGATGGCAACCTCGGGCTCATCATCGGCGCGGGCGGCGGCTCTTTGACGCTGTTCGACGCCGTGCGCGCAGCAGGCGGGCGGCCTGCGAACTACTGCGAGATCGGCGGGAACCCTTCGGTTTCGAAGGCTGCCAACCTCACGAAGTTGATCTGTGCTCAGCCCGGCGTCGAGAAGATCGCCGTGATGATGAACGTCGTGTCGAACACTCGCGTAGACATCGTTGCTCGCGGCGTGGTGAAGGGCTGCATCGAGGCGGGGTTCGACCCTGCCGAGAAGATCGCGATCTTCCGCATCCCCGGCTCCTGGGAGGACGAGGGCTTCGCCATCCTGAAGAAGTACGGCGTCCCTTACGTTGACCGCACCGTCTCCATGGACGAGGCCGCCCGCATGGCCGTCGAAAACACGAAGAAGAAGGCCTAGCCCCATGAGCATCCTCGTCGACAAGGACACCACCTTCATTATCCAGGGCATCACCGGCCGCGAGGCCGTCACGATGGCCCGCGAGTGCCTCGACTACGGCGCGAAGCTCCTCGGCGGCGTTACTCCCGGTCGCAAGGGCCGCGAGGTACACGGACTCCCCGTGGAGGACAACGTCCTCGCCTTCACCTCGCGGACGCGGGTTGACGCGGCGGTGGTCTCGGTGCCGCCGGGCTTCGCGGCGGATGCGGTCCTCGAGGCGATCGACGCCGGGATCAAACTGATCGTCTGCGTCACCGAGCGGATCCCGCGCAAGCAGGTCGCGCAGTTCGTGGAGTACGCCGCGGAGAAGGGGACGCGCATCATCGGCCCCAACTGCCTCGGCGTGATCTCTCCCGGCAAGACCCGCGTCGGCGGCATCGGCGGGGCGGCCGAGTCCACCCGGCGCGCCTTCAAACCCGGCAAGATCGGTGTGATGTCCCGCTCCGGCGGTATGACGGTCGAGATTGCGAACTCGCTGTCGGAGGCTGGCCTCGGCGTCTCGACCGCAGTGAGTATCGGCGGTGACGCCATCATCGGCAGCACGTACGCGGAACTGATGCCGCTGTTCGACGCCGACCCGGAGACCGAGGGCATCGCGATTTACTCCGAGCCGGGTGGCCGTGCCGAGTACGAACTTGCCGATTACATGGCGCGCAGTGGTTCGAAGAAGCCGATCATCGCGTTCATGGCCGGCCGCTTCATGGATGAGATGCCCGGCATGCGTTTCGGCCACGCCGGCACCATCGTGGAGGGCCGTGCTGACACGACCGCCTCGAAGATTGCCAACCTCACGGCGGCCGGCATCACCGTCGCCGAAAAGATCGGTGACATCCCGCGTCTGCTCAACGAACGGCTGGGCAAGTAACCATGGCCATGTTCATCCGCGTCGACATCGACCCCAGCGTCCAGCAGGATCCGGCCCTCGGAAAGCGGATCGCGGAGGTCTGCCCGGTCGACATCTTCAAGGTCGCCGACAACCGCCTCGAGACTGTCGAGGCCAACCTCGACGAGTGCACCCTCTGCGACCTCTGCACGATCGCTGCGCCCGGCAAGGTCACCGTGGTGAAGCTCTACCGTTAGGGGTCGTCAAGCCCGGGGATGAGAGACGCCCGAGGGGGTCGGCCTGAGTCCTCCACCCGCCCTGAGATTGGTGTATACGACGAACGCGGCCGATCATGGCGCGGCTGCCACCGCATCGAGGGACCGGCGCACTGGCAGGCTCCGCAACGGACAGGCGAACCACGCCCGACCACCCACGGGAGACACCCGATGCCCGCTCGCGCGTCCGTTGCACGAAGCGTCATCCCACTCCCCCCGCGGAAACTCCTCTCCGCCCTCGGTAGCGGCGCAGCACTCGATGGGATGACCGGCCTGGTCATCCTCTCCGCGGGAAACGCCTACCTCCTTCGCACGCTGGATGCTTCGGCCGCCCTCCCCGCCCTCGCGTTGACGCTGCAGGCCGTCACGAAGATCGCGGTGTCACCGGCCGCAGGCTGGATCGCGGACCGGCGACGTCTCTCATCGGTCCTCCCGGCCGTACCCGCCCTCGCGACGGCCGGCCTCGCGTTGATGCTGACCACGAGGAGCGTCGCGGGATACCTCGCTGGCCTGGCCGCCCTCAGTGCGGGGATATCGATCGCGTGGGTGCTCCTCCGGCACTGTGTGGGCGACACCACCAGCGAGGCAGAACGCGGCAACGCCGCGACGTGGATCAGCCTTGCCTCGGGGGGCGCGGTGGCCTCAGGCTTCGGCGCCGGCACGCTCCTGGCCGCTGTCGAGCCTCGAATGGCATTCGCGCTGGCACTCATGGTCGTCGCCGTCGCGACCGTCCTGCTCGATCGGCTGCGTCGGACGGCGGACGCATCGAGACGAGACGTGTCCCTGATCACCGCGTCGCTGCGCCCGACGCCTCAGCGCCTACAGTCGCTCGCGCTCGGCCTCGTTGCGTCGGGCCAGTTCGCTCTTGCAGGTGGCCTGCTCGTCACGTTCTGGCCGTTCGTGCTGCGCGACCTCGAGGTGCCTGCCGCGCGGGTGCTCTGGTTGCTCGTCCCTGCGGGGTTCATCGCGGTGGGCGCCCTCGGCGCCGTTGGCCGCTGGTCGCTCCCGGGCCGCCGCCTGGCTGAAGTCACCGTGCTGTACGCCTCGGTCGCGGTGGGCTGTGCGCTCGCGTTCGTGACGCACTCACCGTGGGCGTTCGCGGTCGCGATGGCGCTTGTCGTCCCGGCGATCGTCGCGGGAGTCCCGCTGGTCACCGCCGTCGTCATCGACTTCTCGCGAGGACGGAGCGGCCCGGCGGGCGCGCTCGGCTGGCTCGGCTCTGCTGAGGCCGCTGGGAGCCTCGCGGGCTCCGGGATCATGGGCGTCGTCATCGCGAGCACCGACGCGAGGGGTGCCTTTCTCGCGCTGGCGGTCACCGCGGGTGTCCTCGCGGTCGCGACGACCGCGTCAGTCCGGGCGCAGCGGATTCCTCTCGGATCGCCGGCGTGATTGAGCGCATCGTCGTGGTCCCGGCGTACAACGAGGGCGGGTCGATCCTGGATGTGCTCGCGCAGATCGAGCGTGCGGGCTACCCCCAGATCCTCGTCGCGGACGACGGCTCGACTGATGGCTCCGCTGCCATCCTCGACGCCTGGGCGGGTGAGGTCGCCACGCGACGCGTCATCCACCTACCGCGCAATCAGGGCAAGTCCGCCGCGCTGCAGGCGGCGTGGGACGCCCTCCGCGTTGAGCGTGACCGAGGCACGATGACGGACGACACCATCGTCATCAACGTCGACGCCGACGGGCAGCACGACCTCGCGTACCTCGAGTCCCTGATCCATCGCCTCGACTCCGAAGGCGCAGACGCCGTCATCGCGCGCCGGGACTTCTCGTACCACGGCTGGTACAAGCGCCTGGGCAACATCGCGATGACCGCCCTCGGGAGCCTGTTCGCCGGACGGCGGATGCATGACATCGAGAGTGGCTACCGGCTCATACGCCTGGGGCCGCTACTCCACGCTCAGGAGCACTACCGGGGCCACCGATATAGCGAGTGCGTCGAGTTCGCGGTCGTCGCCCAACGACTCGGCTACCGGGTGGACAACGACTTCGTCGTGCACGTCCCCGTGCTGCGCACGAATACCAGGCTGAAAGATGCCGTCAGCCATGTGATCCGGATGGCCCTCGCGTGGTACCGGGTGGTCTGCTGGCGTGACGTGCCGAAGGCGCAGCGCTCGTGGATCGGCGTCGCGCTGGCGACCGCCATCCTCGCGGTGTTCTCAGGATTCCTCGGCATTGTGTTCTCCCACACGGTGTACCTGGGCAACGACAGCGCGCAGTCCTACGGCCACGTCTGGTTCATCGCGCACTCGTTACAGAGTGGTCACGGCATCCCCCTCCACGTCCCCTACCTTGAAAACGGCGAGGCGCTCACCCTTCCGTACGCGGCCATCCCGTGGATCCCCGCGGCGTTGCTCCGACTGGTGATCGGCGACTTCGCCGTCACACTCACCATGGTCGTCGGGGTCGTGTTGCTGCTCTGGGGGATCTCGCGGTGGCTTCCAAGGACGGCGTCCCCACTCGTCATGGCCGCGGTCGTCGTCAACTGGCAGCTGTGGAACAGCATCCTGCAGTTCCAGCTGCCCACGGTCTGGGCACTCGGCCTCGCGGCACTCGCGGCAGCGGAGTTCGACCGCGACCGTCCGAGGCGGGGTGCGGCGCTCGCCGCCGCCGCACTCATCGCGCACCCGCTGATGGGTGGCGTGGGGATCGCGCTCACGCTCCTCGCGAGCGTCGAGGTGAGACGCGAGATCCCGTGGAGAACCGCCCCCTGGCTCGTCGCAGCGGCCCTCGTGGCCTCTCCCGCGATCTGGACGTTCCTACAGATCCCGGCCATCGAGCACGTCGGACGCTGGGGATGGACGACTCCCGCCCACATCACGTTGCAGCGCACGAGCATCCTGTGGTGGCCATGGCTGTGCTCGCTGGGCATCGTGTGGGTGCGCCGCTTCTACCTCCCACTCGCACTCGTCGGCGCCGTCTTGCTGGCGCGCAACTTCGCGGGTTCGAACCCACAGAACGCGCGCTGGGTGTCGATCCCTCGATTCCCCGACTACATCGAGGCGGGGCGGGTCGCCCCGCAGGCGCACTACCGAGTCCTCACCCTGTCCGACCAGGAGGATGGGATGGTGCAACTGATGGAGGCCGGCGCCACGCTGGCGCAGGACTTCTTCGATGAGAGTGTCGAACGCCGCTCGTTTAGTGCGACCGAGGAGTACCGCTGCTTCCTCGCGCGCAAGGGCGCAGACCGCATTCTGGTGCAGGGCGAGTGGACACGGCACCCGCTTCGCGACACGAGCAATGAGGTGGCATACCTCGACCGCCTCGTCGCTGAGGGCCACGCCGCGCTCACCTATCGAGGCGCGGCTGGCACCCTCGAGTACACCCTGAAGTCGGCGGCACCTGAGGACTGCCTGACCGTGGGGGGCTCCCGTGCGCGATAGACGCATGTTTGTCCTGCGCAGCGTCCTGGTACTCGCACTGCTGCCGGTGGTGGCGCGCGCTGGCATCCGGGGCCTCCACTGGTCGGACGTCAGCATCACGCATGCCGATCGCACGGCGCCTGTGGTCGCTATCACGTTCGACGACGGGCTCAATGGCCCTACGACCCTCGCTGCCGCGGAGACCCTCGAACGCTACAACGCGCCCGGGACCTTCTTCGTCGTCGCGCGCACGATCACCGAGCAGCCTGACCTCGCGAAGCGGCTGCGCGACCACGGCCATCTGCTCGCCAACCACTCCTATGACCATCCGCGCGCAAAGAAGACCGACCTCCGTTACACCCAGGCATCGAGGGCGCAGGCGACGTTCTTTGCGGCCTACGGCGAGTGCCCCACGTTCTTCCGACCGCCCTGGGGCGTGCAGACCCCCTGGGTGAACGGCGCAGTAAAGCGCGATCACATGCGCACCGTCCTCTGGGACGTCGAAGTCGCCGACTGGGACGAGAAGAACCCCGAGCGCCTCGCCGCGAACGTGCTGGCGAAGGTGCGTCCCGGCTCGATCATCCTGCTGCACGACGGCGAGGACGGGCACATCGGTGCCAACCGATCCACCACTGTCGCCGCCCTCCCCGCCATCCTCGAGGGCCTGAAGGCGCGAGGCCTGACGCCGGTGCGGCTCGACACGCTGCTGGGGATGGCGGGGTACCAGAA
This sequence comes from Dehalococcoidia bacterium, assembly GCA_004296805.1. Classification (GTDB taxonomy): domain Bacteria; phylum Chloroflexota; class Dehalococcoidia; order UBA2979; family UBA2979; genus SURF-43. The sequence continues at coordinate 9,260 of SCVR01000171.1, read as the reverse complement.
GGACTGCGGGTAGGGAGATGGAGGAAGGCGCCTCGCGGCGCCCTCCTCGCGTACGAACGAACCCGGGGCTACTGCGCGGAGCGGGCCGGCGCGGGGCGCGGGTTCGCCTCGCGCCAGGCGAACCACTTCGACTTCGGGAGGGTGCCAGCGAGGAACTGGCGGTGCGTCTCCTCGAAAACCCGGTCTACCTCGGCGAGGAACTCCTCGTAGGTGCCGTTGTTATGGAAGACGTGGTCGGCGGCCGGAGCGCGGTCCTCCCACTTGCGTTGGGCGTCCAGGCGCTGCTGCGCCTCCGCGTCCGAGAAGTCGTTGCGCGCCATGAGCCGGGGCTTCGCGATGTCGTTCGACGCGGCCACGAGCCACGTCGCGTCACACCACTGCGAGTAGTCGGCTTCGATCAGGTTCACCGCCTCGAGGACCGCGACGTCGTTCGGGCCCAGCGTCGCGCGCCAGCGTTCGATCGTCGCCCGCATCTCGTCCTCGATGTTGCCGATCGCGCGCATCCAGCGGCCCATGTTGGTCGGGTTGCCGAAGACGAGGGCGCCGATCTTCTTGCGGTCGATCATCCCGTCTTCGCCGATGATCTCCGGCCCGAACTCGGCCACGGCGTTGTCGAACCCCTTCTTCCCGGGGTCAAACATGCGGTGCACGATCTTGTCGGCGTCTCCGTGGGTCACGTGAAACTTCTCCACGAGCCGCGTGCAGAGCCCGCTCTTTCCCGTCGCAATCGAACCAGTCACACCCAGGATCATCGGCATGGCGTGCCCCTCTCAATCAGGCGGCTAGAGGCTAGCGGAAATCGAGGTTTCGCGAGAGGCCCGAAGGCCCTTGCTTAGCCTCCGTAGTTCAGGTTCAGTTCCTTCAGGGTCAGCGCCTGCGGCGCCTCCGCCCGGAGCCCCACGTCCGTCACCTCGACCACGACGACCGCGTGGTCACCCCGCTCGACGAGGTCGGTGACCTTCAGCGTCGCCCAGGCCGGGGCGTCCTTCAGGATTGGAGCACCCGAGGGCGAAGGCTCGGTCGCGATCCGGGCGTCCTTCGCGATGAACTCGGAGCCCTCGAACGGGGTGTCCCCGAAGAAGGCGAACGCCAGGGAGCCCTGCCCCGTCCCGAGGAAGGAGATCGCGAGGTCCGCGCCGGCCTTGATGTTTGCGAACGACTTCGTGTCCCGCTTCACGCCGATAGCCAGCAGCGGTGGCTCGAACGACATCTGGGACACCCAGTTCACGGTCGCTCCGCTCACCGAGTCCCCAGCTTTCGTCGTGAGCACGTAGAGCCCGTACGGGATCAACCTCAGTGTGGTCTTCTTCGCGGCAGCGTCCATGACGGTTCCTCTCCCCCTCAGCCGTCCGAGGCTACCCCAGACACGCGTAGGTGCGGTCGATCAGGGCGATGTTTCGGGGGTCTCGCCATGACCGGCCGGACTGGTTGCAGGTGAATGCAAACGCGAGGCCCGCCACGGGGTCCGCGAACCCAACCAACGCCCCGTTCCCGTAGTGCCCGAAGGAGCCCGGGTTAGGTCCGAGCGGCCGGATGCCCGGGATCGTGAGCTGGAACCCGAGCCCGAACCGCGTCGGCCGCCCGAGGACCTCGTCTTCGCCGTCCGCCTGCGTCTGGGCGGCTGCCTCGACAGTGGCGGAGTCGAGGAGGTGGAAGCCGTCCGAGGCCGTACCGCCGCGCGCGAGGGCGCCGAAGATGCGCGCGATGCTGCGGGCGTTGCTGTGCCCGTTCGTGCTGGGGAACTCGGCGGCTCGCCAGACCCTCGAAGACACCCCACCGGGCGCCGAACCGGGGTTCGAGTAGGTCAGTTTGCGCATGCGGTCTCGTGGGGACTCTTCCTCGGGCTTCGTCGCCATCCACGGGCGGCGCTCGTTTCGGTCCTCGCCGGGCTGGTACTCGTACGCGAGCCAGTCTGCGGTCCTGGCATCGTCAGGGGGCGCTGTGCCGACGAGGAACTCGGCGCCGAGGGGACGGGCGATGTCCTGTGCGATGACGTCGCGGATCCGCCGCCCGGTGACTCGGCGAACCACCTCGCCGACGAGGAAGCCCATCGTGTTCACGTGATACCCATGCTTGGTGCCGGGTACCCACCACGGCTCCTGCTCTTCGAGCGCGTGGATCATCGTCTCCCAGGAGGTGAGGTGGATGCCGGGCTCCATCGGCTTCGAGATCGCCGGGAGGCCGGACTGGTGCGTGAGCAGCATGCGAACCGGGATCGTGCGTTTGCCCGCCTGTGCGAACTCCGGCCAGTACTGCGCCACCGGCGCATCGAGGTCGACCTGGCCGGCGTCCACCTGTCGCAACAGCGCGACCGCGCTCATCGCCTTGCCCACGGACCAGCACGGGACGATGGTGTCGCGCTCCCACGGCTTCGACCGAGCAGCGTCGCGCCACCCTCCCCAGAGGTCGACCACGGGTGCACCGTCGAGGACGACGGAGACAGCCGCCCCCACGTCGCCGCGCTCCGCGAAGTTGCGGGCGAACTCCTCGCGTACCCCCGTAAATCGAGGGTCACACTCACCGAAGATCGTCGGCACGTCCGCCATCGCACACCCCCCGCCGCTACCGGCGCTCCGGATTCTACGACCGGGCCAAGTGCTACCGTTTCGAACCGGACAGGAGGCCCCAGTGGAGCCCTTCAAACTCGATAAAGACGAGCGCAATGATGCGATCCGACGCCTCGCGACGTACCTCCGGAACGAGCGGGACGAGGACTGGGGCGACCTCGCCGTCCGTCTCCTGTTCGACACGTTCGAGGAGCAGATCGCGCCGGCGTACTACAACCTCGGTATCTCGCAGGCGCAGCGTGCGACGCGCGAACTCGCCGATGTGTTTGAGGTGAACCTCGAGTCCCTCAAGCGAATGCCCCGCACGTAGTCCTCATGTGATCGTCAGATAGCCGACACACCGGCCACTTCGAGAGGCGCTACAGTCCCGCGCGCCACCAGTTCATTCAGCCGCGGTGCGATGTGACCGATCTTCCTCCGACCCCTTCGAGTGATGCTCGGGCTGACGATGACGCCTCCAACCGCCAGCATTCAGCGGAGATCCCCCGGAAGTGGACGGGCGTCCTGTTCGTCCATGGCATGGGAAGTCAGCGCCGCTACGGCGACGTGAGTGGCCTCGTCGAGGCCCTTGACCAACGTGCGCGCCAACTGGCCCGAGTACGAGCAACGAAGGCGACAGCCGCCTCGGGCCGCCTGCCGGACGACCAGTTCTTCTCCAACATCCGTCCCGAACTTGAACCCGCGACCAAGGCCGATGCGCCGCCCATCACCTACATCGAGACGAAGTGGTGCCCAGAGGGGCGGCCAGCCGGTGATTGGCCTGAGTTTCGCTTTTACGAGGCGTATTGGGCACCGATCACGGCTGGCGGAGTCCCGACCCGCGAGGTGATGACCTGGCTCTTCGCGCAGGTGGCCAAGCCTCTGAGTGGGTTCGTAACCCCATGGCGAGGGAAGGCCCGTTTGCGACGTTCGATCCTCGAGGGGATGTCCAGTATCCCTGATGGGCAACGTCGTGCGCTGTTCGAGGCGTATGACGACTTCGAGGGTTTGGACGCGCAGCGCGACCATCCGCGGTCACGTTTCCGGGACTTCAGCGATTTCCTTACCGCTCAAGGTCAGCAGAACCTGGTGAGTAGTGCCAAGCAATGGCACTCCGCCTGCGTGCGCGCAGAACTGGGCAATCTGGGAGTCCTTCTGACACTGGCACTCCTCTTGGTCGCCGTTGTGGGGCTGGTGATTCTGACGACCGCAGGCCTTCTCGCCCTCCGCGAGGGCGAAACGCTGGAGGGCCGTGGGCCTCTTGACCTCGCCCGCTACATCAAGGACCACAAGGAGTCCTTCGCGATGCTGGGGAGCACAGCGTTCCTGATCACAGGTCTCGCACACGGTCTGAAGGACTACCTAGGAGATGTGGTGTTCTGGACGACCTACGAGGAGACTCAGGGCCGATACGAAAAGCGCCGCCAGATCCTGGCAGAGGTGCGTGCGTACCTCTCACATCTTCAGCGGCACCCGGACTGCGAGCGCATCGTGGTCGTCGCCCACAGCCTCGGTACCGCGATCGCCGTCGACGCCATCCTCGCCGAGGCACGTGATGTGAGGGCCCTCCCGACCCCGGAACGGCGCGCCCAGCAATTGAATCAGGAGAAGATCACGCACGTCGTCACGTACGGCAGCCCGATCGACAAGATCCACTACTTCTTCGAGCGAGACCCTGACCAGCATCGCTATCACCGGGTGGTGGAGGATCTCCGGGGTGACATTGGCACCGAACCATTCGCTAGCCCGAACGGCAGGGCACTGATCCACTGGGTGAACTTCTGGGATCGCGCGGACATCATTAGCGGGACCCTCGAGTCACCATCGAACCGCAGGCACCCACACCTTCGCGTGGACAACGTGGGGGTCACGAGCGGACTGCTCGCCAACCCCATCCAGGCCCACACGGGCTACCTGAGGCGTCCGGCAGTTCTGGATAGCCTGCTCGACGTCATCCTCAACCGCACCATCGAACACCGCACGCAGGGGTATGTGACCTACCTGGGCCCGGGCGAGCAAGGCACACGTGCGAGAGTCCAGCTCGCCTGCGTTGGGTTGCTGGTCTGGTTCCTCGCAGGGCTGGCGATCTACTGCACTGCCACCGTCAGTATCGGCCTGGCGGCGTGGGTAACCGGCACCCTCGCGGCCTTATTTGTCGCCGCTGGACTCCTCGCCGCGCGAACGGCCATCCTGACCCGTCTCGGGCTGCTGGCAGAGTCGCTTGTCGCGGCGTTCCGCCTCTGATCAACTGATCGAGTCGTCAGAGCGCTTGGGTCTTACCCCCCGAAAATGGACCGGCCAATCACCTTCAGTTCGAGGGTGGGCTTCACGCCCTCGAAGATCGGGAGCACGAGGGCGTCCACGACGTAGCGGGAGATCGGGTCCTCTTCGGAGTAGCCCCAGCCGCCGTGGAGTTGCTGAGCCTCGCGGGTGACGTCGCCGGCGATGTCGCACGACAGGAGTTTCGCCATCGACGGTTCGACGGCGCGGGTGTTGAAGGTGCGCGCGGAGGCGTAGGTTGCCTGCCGAGCAGCCGCGATGCGCACCGCCATCAGGCCGATCTTGTACTGGGTGAGCTGGTATTCGGCGAGCAGCAGTCCGAACTGGCTGCGCTGCACGACGTACTGGCACGCCTTCTCGAGGGCGGCCTGCGCCACACCGACGGCACGGCCGCCCGTCTGGAGCCGTCCCGCGGCGAAGCCGCCCATCTGCAGGTAGAAGCCCTTGTTGATCCCCTCGTCGCCACCGACGAGGTTGGTGTGCGGGACGAAGAGGTTGTCGATGGCGAGTGTGAACGAGTGCATGCCACGGTAGCCCGGGGTCGGGTTCGCCGTGCCCGAGATCACGCCACCCTCGGGCTGTTCGTAGCGCCAGGCGTGCCCATCGAACGCCGGCTTGGGCACGATGAAAAGGGAGAGGCCACGGGAGCCGGAGGCGGGATCGGGGTCGGTACGGGCCAGCAGCGCAAGGATTGTCGCGCGGCCGGAGAACGTGCTCCACGCCTTGGCGCCGTTGATGCGCCAGCCGCGGACGCCGTTGTACTCGGCCGGTTCGGCCTTCGTCTGGAGGCCCGCCACATCCGAACCGACGTTGGGCTCGGTCACCGCGATTGCGACGAGTTCCTCGCCAGCGGCGATCCGGGGCAGCCAGTACTGGCGCTGCTCATCGGTGCCGCCCGCCAGCAGCGCCTTCGTCAGGATCTCCGGACGTGTTGCGAGCGAGCCGGCAGCGGCGAGTGACGCTGCGCTGAGTTCCTCGGTGATGATGATCATCGGCAGGTCGCCCATGCCGGTGCCGCCGTACTCCTCCGGGATCGAGGAGCCAAAGAACCCCTGCTCGGAGAACGCCTTCAGCAGGGAGTCCGGCACGAGCAGGTCCTGCCGGTGAATATCCTGCGCGATCGGGGCGACCACACCCTTTGCGAACTCGCGGGCGGCCGTCCGGGTGAGCGTGGCCGCCTCGTCCTCAAGTTCGCAGTTGTTCACGCCACCCGTCGAGATCATCTGGCGGCCGATCGCCCGGATCGCCTCCTCGGAGAGGCCGTGCCGGATGGCCGCCCGGATCTCGCTGGCCTCGAGCGGAGCGATGTCCGCGGCCGCAATGCCGAAGTCCTCCCAACCCGCCTCCACCTGCGAGCGCGTCGCGTGCGCCACCTCTGCGGCATAGGCCAGCCCGAGGCGCCCCTGGAGGTCGGCACCCTCGTCGCCGGTCGACGACATCCGCTCCGCGTAAGCAACGAGGTCCTCGGCGGCGCGGATCTGCGTGGCGAGGTAGGCGATGCGCTCGGTCAGCACCTGATGGTCGTCGATTGTCGCGCCGTTCTTCGTGATGACGGCACCCTGCTTCACGAGCGCGTCCACGACCGCCCTCGTGGCCTGCGTGAGGGCGCGGGCGGCAGTGACGGGATTCGCTTCGGTGGCTGTCATGATCGAGGCCCTCCGTGACGCCGGGGCAGCCCGGCGAGTGTCTATCGCCTACCTGCGACGCGGAATGAGAACGGTGTAGTCGAGGTCGAGGACGACGTTCGGGTGGTAGCGCTCACGGCCCTGGTCATCGGCGACCTTGAACGGCTGCTCTTCCGTCCTCGGATCGCTGTTCTTCACACCGACGAGCCGCAGGCGGAGCGCGCCACAGTCGGGCCGACCGAGGTCGATCCGCTCCAACACGTCCGTCCACGCGAAGACGGTGTCACCGGCGAACGTGGGGTTGCTGTGCGTCCCGCCGTTGAAAGCGAGGATGCGAACGACGTTCTCAAGGCCGTTGAACGAGAGCGCGCGCGCCATCGAAATGATGTGGCCGCCGTAGATCACGCGCTTGCCGAAGCGAGAGCCCTTCAGCGCGTGCGCATTGAAGTGCGCGCGGGCGATGTTCTGGTAGAGGCGAGCCGCCATTTGGTGCTCGGCCTCTTCGATCGCGACGCCCTCGACGTGATGGATGCGCTCGCCGGGCTCGTAGTCCTCCCACCACGCGCGCCCGCCCGAGACGGCCGCGTCGAAGCGCGAGAGGTCGAGGTTGGCAGGGATGTGGAAGTGCTTGGGGTCGACGGCGGCGGGCGTCTTCGGCGCGTCGTCAACACCCGAGTTCACGCTCTTGTCACGCTTGTCCATCAACACCCAGCGGATGAACGACAGCACCTCGTCGCCGTGCTGGTTCGTACCCACCGTGTGCACCCAGGTGACGCCGGTGTCCCCGGCCGACGATTCCCGCCAGCCGAGGACCTTCGTCGTCGCGGTGATCGTGTCGCCCGGGTAGACCGGTACGCCGAAGCGCACGTCGGCATAGCCGAGGTTAGCGATGGCATTCAGGGAGATGTCCGGTACGGACTTCCCGAAGACCGTGTGAAACACGAGGAGGTCGTCCACGACCTCGCGACGGAACCCGAGGCTCCGAGCGAACTCTGCGTCGCAGGCGAGCGGGTAGCGGTTCGCCGTGAGGGCGATGTAAAGCGCTTGATCGCCCTCGGTGACCGTCCGGGGGACAGCGTGGACGATCTCCCGTCCGGGCGTCAGGTCTTCGAAGTAGTTGCCGGTGATGGATTTACTGGCCGCCAACAGGCCCTCCCCGCCTCGCACGTCCATTCTAGGGACGGAGGCCCGTTGGGGCAGCCGTCCGGGTAGACTCGACCACCTGACGGCACCAGGCCGCATGGAGGGCTGCGAGGGGGCTCCGGATGGGGATGAAAGAACTACAGGCACTGATCGAGGTCCTGCAGGCCGAGGTCGCCAAGGGGCGAGACAACCTCGTGACCGGCACCTGGCACCTCCACTACGAGCACCGGGGCGAGACACCTGTCTTCTCATTCAACAAGTGCGAGTCCGAGGTCTACTGCGAGGAGCGCCCCACCGTCTTCGCGGCCGACGGCTCCGGAACGGTCATCGACAAGGGCGGCCCGCTCTTCGGCGAATAGGACGTTCGGGAAGCCCTCGGACGGCCCGCCCCGGCGGGTGCTAGTCTGCGCGGCGCACCGACCGGAAGGGACCCCAGTGAGCAACATCACGTTCAAGCACTACACCGTCGCCGTCCACGACCTGGACAGCGCCATTAACCAGTACGAGACACGCTTCGGCATGTCGAAGGTGGGCGAGCGCGCCTACAACAACATCGGGAAGTTCAACTTCCAGCCAATGGGCTTCGACGGCAAGACGATGTGCCACCTGATCTGCCCGGACACCCCGGATGGCCCAATCGCCAAGTTGATGCTGGAGCGCGTCAACCCGTTCAACCCGCACGGCGAGGGCATCTACCTCCTTGCGTACGACTGCGACAACGTGAAGGCGTTCGCGGACCAGATCGTCGCGAACGGTGGCAAGTTCAACGGCAATCCGGAGACGGGGAACATCTGGGTGCACCCCACGTCCTCGAACTTCGTGCTGATGGAGATCTTCCCGAAGCGGTAGTGACCGCCTCGACGGACGGGTGCGCCTAGTGCGCGTCCACGATGGGCCGGGCTTCCCCCGGCCCATCTTCGCGTCCGGCGGCACGCCGCTGGTCGAGGCTCGGCGGGGTCGCGAGGAGGAAGAAGGGGATCGCGGCCGCGGTCACGGCGATGCAGACGAGCCAGCCGGCGTGGTAGTGCGCGGTCTTGTCGACCAGCGCGCCGACGACCCACGGGCCCAGAGCGCCGCCCGTGGTGGTCACGAGTGAGATGGTGCCGTTGATCGTGCCGAAGAACTTCGTCCCGAAGTAGTCAGCGAGCATGGCCGGCCGCACCGGGATCGTCCCTCCGAAACCGGGGGCAATGACGAGCATTCCGACGGTCGCCATGAAGAATGAATCCGCAAACGCGAGGATGGGCAGCCCGGCCAGCACCAAGAAGCACGAACCCACGACGATCAGCCGCTTCGAGAAACGGTCCGCGAGGAACCCGGCACCCAGCCGCCCGACGATCGACGCGACGGTGAACAGCGCCACGCTCGAACCGGCGACCGCCTTCGTCACGTGCATCTCACGCTCGAGGTACGGGATCTGATGGATCACTACGGCGGTCGTGCTGAAGTTGAGCAACACCATCCCCAGCGCCATGAAGACGAACGAGCGGGTCCGCACGGTCTCGCGGAGCGTCATGCCCCACCGGACGGCGAGGGGCACTGGACCATCCTCTGGCGCGCGCTTGCCATCGATCGGCTGCGGGTGGTCTTCCGGGCGAGAGCGGATATTGACGGCGAAGGCGATGCCCACGGTGAGCATGACGGCTGCGAGGATCCGGAGGGCATC
>SCVR01000170.1 GCA_004296805.1 Dehalococcoidia bacterium | reverse complement strand
CCCTCGCCCCCCACATTGATCAGCCCGACGCGGGCCGGGATCGCGACTGCCAGGGCGCACAGCCCGAACGGGATCACCTTGACCAGCACCTCGGTGCGCCCGAACTCGGTGCCGGCCGACGCGTCCCACATGAGTTGCAGGGTCGAGAGCGGGTTGGTGCCGTCCGACAGGATGATCGCGGCGAACACGAGCATCGCGATGATCAGCGCGGTGCCGAACCGCAGCAGTGCGCCGACCGAGAGCGGTCCGACGTTCCGCTGCGATTGGTTGCGGACGAATGCACGAGCGCCGGGGGCGATCATGTCTCCGCCCCCCCTGTCATCAGGTGCCCCACGCGCATGGGGTCCACGGACCCGCGCGGGAAACGGCCCGCGACGTGGCCCTGGTGCAGCACTACCACCTCGTCGGACAGCGCCGTGAGTTCGTCCAGGTCCTCGGAGATCAGGAGGACCGCCGCGCCCTGATCGCGGAGGTCGACGATCATCTGCTGGACCGCACGGGAACTCGCCACGTCCAGTCCGCGTGAGGGGTAATACACAAGCAGAAAGCGACAGTGCGCCTGTAGCTCACGCACAAGCACGACGCGCTGCACATTGCCGCCAGAGAGCGTCTCCAGCGTCCGACGGAGCGCGGGCATCGGGAACGGCGACCGCGCCACCAGCGCGTTCGCGGTCGCGATCAGCCGTCGAGGATTGAGCAGAGCCCCTTTCCCATCGACCTTCGCGCGGGTGAGCATGAAGTTCTCGCCCACGTTCATCGGGCCCACCGCGCTCTGCGTCACCGGGTCCTCGGAGACCACGCACAGGCCGCCCTCAAGGCGTGCGCTGGGGGACGCGTGCGTGACGTCGACGCCACCGAGGCGGACCCGGCCGCCCTTCAACTTGCCGATGCCGATGACGACGTCGGCCAGCCCGGACTGCCCGTTCCCCGCCACGGCGGCGATCCCCACGATCTGCCCGGCCGGGACTTCGATCGACACCTCGCGGAGCGCCGACCGGCCGTCGGCGCCGGCGGCGGTCACGTTCTCCAGCGCGATGCCGGGACCTTGCGCGACGGCGGGAGCCGCCTCGACGACAGCCGTCTGCCCGCTGCGCTCGCCGAGCATCATGCGCAACAGCGACTCGTTCGTGAACTCGCCGATCGTGCCGCCGCCCACAACCCTGCCCCGCCGCAGCACCGTCACGCGATCGGCGCAGGCGAAGACCTCGCGGAGCTTGTGTGTGATGAGAAGGATCGCGAAGCCGTCGTCACGGAGATGGCGGAGGATCGCCAGCAGGCTGTCCACCTCGTGAGGCGCCAGCACGCTGGTCGGTTCGTCAAGGATCAGGATGCGCGCTTCGCTGGCGAGCACCTTCAGGATCTCCGCGCGCTGGCGCTCGCCGACCGAAAGGTCCCGCACCAGCGCGTCCGGCCGCACCTCCAGCCCGTAGCGCTCCGAAAGCGTCACGATCTGCCGCGCGAGCGCGCGGCGGTTCAGCCGGATCCCGCTACCCCCCTGGACAAGCGCAATGTTCTCCACCACAGACAGGGCAGGGATGAGGGTGAAGTTCTGGAAGACCATCCCGATGCCGTGCTCACGCGCGTCCGAGGGCGAATGGAATCGCACGTCGTGCCCGTCGATAGCCAGCTGACCGCCGTCGGGCTGGTAGTA
>SCVR01000169.1 GCA_004296805.1 Dehalococcoidia bacterium | reverse complement strand
CCTGGCGACGCCGATATCAGCCCTCGATGGAAGAGGTGCGGAGCGGCCGCCGCCCGTTCGTCACCCTCGATGTCCTGCACCGGGAGAACCTGGCCGCCGTGTTAGCAGACATGAGCCTGCCCGCGCTGTCTGACGCCGACCTCGACGAGTTCACGCTGGCGTGGCACCGCTTGGACCCATGGCCGGATGTCCTCGGTGGGCTCGCGAGGCTGAAGGCGCGGTACATCCTCGCGCCGCACTCGAACGGGAACGTCGCGCTGATGGTGAACATGGCGAAGCGCGCCGGGTTGCCGTGGGACGCCATCCTCGGCGCCGAGGTCGTGCGCCACTACAAGCCCGAACCGGCATCCTACCGGGGCGCCTGCGAGATGCTTGGCCTGCCGCCGCAGCAGGTGATGCTGGTGGCGGCGCACCACTCCGACCTCGAGGCCGCGCGCGACTCGTGCGGGATGCGTACCGGGTTCGTCCCCCGTCCGTTCGAGTACGGCGCGGAACGCCCTCGGAACCCCGCGAACGAGGCGACGCATGACCTGGTTGCCGAGGACTTCGGCCAGCTGGCGACGCTGTTGGGGTGCTAGCGGCCCGTCGACCTACCCGAGATAGTTGATGCGCATGGCGTCGCGGACCTCGGCCATGGTGGCCTGCGCGACGGTGCGCGCGTGCGAGGTGCCAGCGGCGAGGGCCTCGCGGACGAGCGCCGGGTGGGCCTCGTAGTAGGCGCGCTTCTCGCGGATCGGGTCAAGGAAGGCGTTGAGGGCGGCGGCGAGTTTCGTCTTCACCTCGACGTCACCGACCTTGCCGAGGACGTAGCGCTCCTTGAGGTCGTTCACCTCGTCCACGTTGGGGTTGAAGGCGTCGTGGTACATGAAGACCGGGTTCCCCTCGACGTGGCCGGGGTCGGTCGCGCGGAGGCGCGTGGGGTCGGTGTACATACCGCGCACCTTGAGGAGGACGGTCTCCTTGTCGTCGCCGAGGAAGATCGCATTGTTCTTGGACTTGCTCATCTTCGCGTCGCCGTCGGTGCCGACGAGCCGCGGGATGCGCCCGATCAGCGGCTCGGGCTCGGGAAAGACCTCGCGTTCGAAGATGCGGTTGAACCGCCTGGCGACCTCGCGGGTAAGTTCGATGTGCGGCAGCTGATCCTCGCCGACGGGCACGAGGTGTGCCTTCGGCATCAGGATGTTGGCCACCTGCATCATCGGGTAGTTGAAGAACGCGACCGGCACCGAGTGGCGCAGTTCGAGGTCGGCCATTTCGGCCTTCAGCGTGGGGTTGCGTTCCAGCATGCCGAGGGGCACCCACCACGAGAGCCACTGCGTCAGTTCGGCGTGCTCCGGGACGCCGCTCTCGATCAGGAAGTGGCTGCCCTGCGGGTCAAGGCCGACGGCGAGCCAGTCGAGGGCGACCTCGAACACGGAGTCACGGACGCGCTGGAAGTCGTCGGCGTAGTCGGAGACCTGGTAGTCAGCGATCAGGAAGAAGCACTCGTACTCCTGCTGGAGGCGGATCCAGTTCTCGAGGGCGCCCACGTAGTGGCCGAGGTGGAGTGCGCCGGTGGGCCGGACGCCGGTGAGGATGCGCTTGCGGGTGTCCGAAGGTGCCATGAAGTGCTTCCACGAATCTCGGGGCGGGTTGGTTTACCGATCTTCAACGCCTTGGTGCGTCCCTCGGGCGATGGACAGCGAATGCCGATGATACCTTCGTAAGGGCGTGAGGGCAGGCGCGGGCCGCCCCCGAGGAGGTCGTCATGCGTATCCAGAGGGCCATCGGCGCTGCCTTACTCGCCGCCACCCTTTTTGCCACGGCGCTCGGCGTCGCGTCGGCGGACAACGAGTGTGGTGGGAAGAAGAAGAAGGGTTGTGAGGTGCCGGAAGTCCCGTACTCCGCCATCCTGCCGGCTGCCACGATGGCGGGGATCACCGGCTTCTACTTCGTCCAGCGACGTCGGAGCGCCCCAGCTTCCGTGGAGTCCAACGAAGCGAAGTAACGGCTGTATCGTGACGGTCTGATGACCGCCGCAGCCGTCGAACGCCCCGTCCCCTTCGCGTCGCTACGCCGCCACTGGCGTCTCATCGCCCTCGTCCTGG
>SCVR01000168.1 GCA_004296805.1 Dehalococcoidia bacterium | reverse complement strand
GATCGTCGTTTCGGCGCACTTGCGCGACGACGAGTTCATGGTGATGCGTCTTCGCCTCGAACGGATGCTCGTCGAGGACGCCCCATCGCTCGTCCCGTTCGACGAAGGCGCCTGGGCCGCATCGAGGTGGACCGGACGAGACTCGCCTGGAGAACTGATCGCCGACCTGCGGATGCAGCGTGCCGCCTCGCTGCACATCCTGACCCGCCTGAGCGACGCGGAGTGGGGGCGTCTGGGCACGCAACCGGAGATCGGCACCTTCGACATCCACTGGTGGGTGGAGCACTGGGTCGAACACGACGCGAACCACCTGGATCAGGTGGCCACGAGCCTCGGGCTGCAGCGCTAGTCGCCGACCATCCGACGAGCCAGGTCGAGGTCGCGTGTGCCGGCGATTGCCTCGATGGCGTCGAGTGCGCGTCCCCTCGCCGCCTCCCATGCACTCAGGGCCGACAGGCGCGCGGTGCGTTCGCCCGAGCCGTGATCGTCAGGCGCCGTCAGGCGGATGCACTCGGCCTCGGCGTGCTGGTAGGCCTCGATGGCTGCACGCAACGCCGAAGGGTCTCGCGCGGTCATCCGCTTGAGAGCGTGCGGACCACCACGATGTGATCGGTCGCCGATTCGGCGCCCCACACCTCGCCGGGCCGGCCGTGGATTTGGCGGATGTTGCCGGGGCGCCCCTCGAGTGGGAACGACTTGAACTCGGTGGTCGCGGGGTCGTACCTGACGAGGGCGTTCGCCGCGAAGTCGGAGAGCCAGACGGCGCCCCGCTCATCCACGTAGACCGCGTACGCCTGCGGGCTGGAGCCGGGCAACTTGCGCTCCGCCCACGACCTGCCCGCGGGGTCGTAGACCGCGACCTGACCGGCGGTCCACTCGCTTACCCAGACACGGCCTTGCGCGTCGGACCACACCCGACGTGCACCCTGCGCCTTCGTGGGCGGGTCGATGACCTCGACGCGGCCGGACTCGACATCGATGCGGCCGACGTAGCTGTTCGCCAGCGACGCGTACCAGACGGTGCCATCGGGTGTGGTCGTGATGCCGTATGGTCCCGCGCCACGAGGCGCGTCAAAGACACGGATCTCCTTCGTGGCTGGATCGAGTACGCCGTAGATGCCGGACTGGCCCGTGAACCACACTCGACCACGCTTGTCGAACGTTGCGGTGTTCAGGTTCGCGCCGCCTCGACTTGCGGGGAGCCGGTACACCGTGACGGCGTCGGTCTTCGGATCCACGCGGACGATGGCATTCAGCCCGCCGTCCGTGACCCAGGCAGCACCGTCCGCACCGACGATGACCCCATGAGGCGCGGAGCCGGCGCCCAGAGCGATCTGCCGTGTCTTACCCGACTTCGGATCGAGATAGCCAAGCGCGCCCTGACGTTGTGCCGTGTACCACACGCCGCCGTCGGCGGCAGGCGCGACATCATGCGGCCCGGCGCCCGAAGGAACCGCGAATCGCTGCGTCTCGAAGCGAAGGACCGCTGACGGTGTGACCGTCGATGTTGGTGTGGAGGAGGCCGGGTCAGTCGGGCGGGCCTCGGGACTGGTCGTCCCCGAAGGACTCGATGTGCTGGCCGGCGAGGGAGTCGCGGACGGCGCACGGACACTCGAGCCGCAGGCAACGACCAGTGCGGCCACCAACACCATCTCCCCCAGCGCCCTGCGGGAGCCTCCTCGCATCGTGACCCCCCGGGTGGCACCTGTCGCCTGACCTGCGTTGCTCATCCCCTGACGGCAGAGGCAGAGAAGGACGCGCGCACCGTGAGGATCACGCGGCGGCTTGCTCATGAGGAGGCGGAGTCTAGCACTCCACGCTGACGGCCTCGGCGCAGCGGGAAGCGGGCGGGCTATGCTGAGCGCATGTCGCGGCTCGACCCGTTGCTGGAGGAGTTCGTCATCGCCCTCGGGCTGATGTCGACGCTCGCAGTCGTGGTCGCGGCGATCTACTGGTGGGTGACGGGGCAGTCCCCTTGGCCCTATGTGGTCATCGCCGAAGTCGGCGCATTCGGCTGGGGCACTGCCATGCTCGCGCTCGCCTCCCCTCGAAACCGTCGCCGATGACCCTCCTCTGGGCTGCCCGACTGGCCGCGGTCTTTGCCGTGGCGGTCGCGTGCTACCTCACGTTGACCCCCGACCCGAACGGCGCCGGGCTGCTTCCGGACTACGTCGGGCACCTCGGGATCTTCGCTGGCGTCGGGGCGAGCTTCGCAGTCCTCCGACGCGCGTCGGGATGGTCGAAGGCCGCACTCGGGGGGCTTGGGTTCGCAGTCGTAGTGATCGGTGGCGGCACGGAGATCGGACAGTCGTTCACGACGCGCGACCCCGGCCTCCGGGACTTCGCCTTTGACGTCATCGGCGGAGTAAGCGGGCTGCTGCTGGCAGATTGGGCCGCCCCTCGAGTCTGGAGAGGCCTGGACCGCGTTAACGACCCATCCAGAAGTACGGGAGACTCAGCCCCCTAGACGGTCTCGCTGACCCACGCGATCGCCTGCTTCGGGCACAGCCGAATCGCACGCTCCACGCGGGCTCGTTCTTCGTCTGGTACGTCCTCCACGGCGACCTGCCCGTAACCCTCGGCATCGACACGGAAGACGGCCGGCGCAGTGATCGCACAGCGCCCGTGGCCCTCGCACTGGTCGAAGTTGATCTGGACACGCATTGTTGTCGCCCTCGCTAGCGCGCCGGGGTAAACGTCACCGGCAGGTGCTTGATGCCGTTGATGAAGGTCGAGCGCAGTCGGTCAGGCGGCCCCGCTGTTTGGATGTCTGGGAAGCGCCGGAACAACTCCTCGAACATCACGCGCATCTCCTTGCGCGCGAAGCCGGCGCCGAGGCAGAAGTGCTCCCCGATCCCGAATGCCAGGTGGTCATTCGGCGAGCGGGTGATGTCGAACCGGTACGGGTCCGGGAAGATGTCCTCATCGCGGTTGGCCGAGGGATACCACATGATCACCCGGTCACCAGAGGCGATCTTCTGCCCCCTGATCTCCGTGTCGGCCGTTGCCACTCGCGACATGTGGTGCAGAGGCGACGTCCAGCGCAGGATCTCCTCCACAGCGCCGTCGATGAGTGACATGTCCGCCTGGAGTCGCGCGCGCTCCTCAGGATGTTCGCAGAGGGTCACGAGGCCGCCGGAGATGGCGTTCCGCGTGGTCTCGTTCCCGGCGAGGATGATGAGGAAGCAGAACGCGAGGATGTCCTGCTGCGTCAACAACTCACCGTCGACGTCGGCCTCCAGGAGGATGCTGATGAGGTCATCCTGCGGTTCGCGACGGCGCTGCTCGATGATCTCCGCGAAGTACCCCAGCATGCGCATTTCGCCGCCCATGCTGGTCTGGCGCTCCGCCTCGCCCGAACCGCGGACCTCCTCGGGCACTTCAGACTGGTATTCGGGGTCGCCAGCGCCGAGGACGCTGTTGGTCAGTTCGAACATGAGCGGCCATACGTCCTGTGGCAGTCCCATCATTCCGCAGATCACCGCGAGCGGCAGCTGGCTGGCGATCTCCAGGACGAAGTCGCACTCATTCCTCGATGCCACGCGGTCGAGGATTTCGTTCGTCACCTTCCGGATCGACGGCTCCATGGCGTTGACGGCACGAGGAGTGAACCCCTTGTTGACCAGCCGGCGCATCTTCACGTGCCTCGGCGGATCCATCGTGATCAGGCTGATGCCCCCATCGCCAGGGCGGATCGGCACGTAGCCGCCATCATCACGCAGGCCCGCCCCCACGATCCCCTTCGAGGAGATGAATAGCTCAGGGTGTCGAGAGACGTGCAGGATGTCTTCGTACTTCGTGAGGGACCAGAACCCGTTGAGCCGCTCGGTCCCTGGGTGCCACGGGACGGGCCGCTCACGGCGCAGGAGCCGGAAGGCTTCGTGGGCCTTGCCTTCGGTAAACAGTGGGGCGTCGAGGAGGTTGATCCCGAACGGCAAGAGGGCGGGGTCGATCGGCATGGGTCATCCTCCGTGTCTACTGACAGCGACTCAGGTGCTCGCGTACCAGTCGGTTGAATTCGTCCGGGGCTTCGAGGTTCGACATGTGCCCAACCCCGTCGATCACCACCAGAGTGGCTCCGGGGATCTGTGCCGCCATCGCCTTCGCGACGTCAGGCAGGATCACGGCGTCGTTTGACGAGGTGATCACCAAGGTCGGCACGGTGATGCCCGCGAGGTCGGGCGTTGAGTCGACGCGGTCGGCCATCGCTTCGGACGCCCGCGCGATCGCCTCGGCCGGCTGTCGCTCGATCGAGCCACGTAGGCGCAGACGAAGGTCGGGCGATGCCTGGGCGCCGAGAAGGGGCGGCGGTGATGCGGCGAGGAAGCCGTTGCCCTCGGCCCGCAGCCGCGTTGCGAGGTCCAGTCGCCCCTTGGCTGCCGCCTCGCCGTCCGGGACGGCCCGGGTGTTCGCCAGGATGAGTCCCGCCACCAGATCCTTGTGTCGGCGCCAGAAGGAGAAGGCGACGTAGCCGCCCATCGACAGTCCGCAGACCACCGCGCGATCCCACCCGGCACGCTTCACCGCCTCCGCGGCCAGATCGGCCGCAGCGTCCGTCCAGCCCGCACGTGGAGCGAGCGGCGCCCCACCGAACCCGGGGAGGTTCGGTGCAAGTACTGGAAGGGCGTCATGCAGCCCTTCGACTTGCGGCTCCCACATCTCGGCATCCAGCAGGAACCCGTGGAGCAGCAGCAGTCCGGTGGTCATGTGTGTCCTTGCTCGGGCAACTGGCCCACCACCAGTATGCACCGGTTGGATCCACGTGACGGCCTCGCTGCGGACTAGTCCGCGGAACCCGTCAGGAAGCGACGCGGGACCTCCACCATCATCGTGTGGATGTCCGCCTCGCTGACGCCAGCGGCGCGCAGCGCCGGGATCGCGACCGTGCTCACAAACAGGTATCGAGTTGGCCCTGAGGGCTGGGGCGCTGGCGTCCCGACGCGGACCGGGGCAGGCGCGTAGTCGTGCCCCAGCATTAGCCGACCCACCCACCCCCGGTCGATCAGCGCTTTCACGGTGGCGTTGCGGGTCTCCCACGGAGGTCGGCCCGCGGCGCCGGGGTAGCGGTCCATCGAAAGGTAGACCCCGGTGCGGAGCAGGGATTCCAGGTACGCGACGTCATCGGTGTCGGCGCTGTGCCCGATGCAGATGCGCTCCATCGGCGCGCCTTCCTCCCGGAAGATCTCCACCTGCCGCGCACCCACCTGCTCAGGGGCCCAGTGGTGGGTGCTGATGGGGCAGCCGGTCTGCTTCAGGGCGCGAGCGGCCCCGCGCAGGACGCGCTCCCCCTCGGGTGTGACTCCGCCCAAGTCATTGGCGACCTTGATCGCGCCAGCCTTCACCCCGGTGTCCTCAATGCCGACGCGGATCTCTCGGACGAAGATGCTGGCGATCTCATCGAGGTCGCGCGCCCAGAACGAACGCGGGACATCACGCCAGATCCCCGTCGCCATCACTACGTTCACGCCAGATGCTCGCGACACTTCGCGGACGAACTGCACGTCGCGGCCGAGGTCGGGTGTGGTCAGGTCGATGACCGTGTCGACGCCCCCGGCCTTCGCCTCCGAGAGTTCGCGAATGGCGTTCGCCTTGGTGAGGTCCCAGTCGTAGAGCCAGGGGTAATGCCTGTTGTCCTCGCCCATCCCCACGAGGACATGCTCGTGGCTGAGCGTGACCCCCAGCTTCGAAGCATCCACCGGCCCGAGTACAGTTTCGACGGTTGCCATCTGTTACCTCCAGCGGCGGCATCCTACCCCCTCGATCCGCGTCGCTACGGCCTCGGCGTCATCTGCCGATAGGCACGCCCGACGCCATCCCCAAGCCGGGCGAAGCCGCGCCACTGCCCGAAACGACCATCGAGGGCGGCCCGCACCGACTCGGTGGCAGTCGCGAGGTCCTTGCCCTCCCGGTGCGCCGCCTGGGAGAGGGTCACGAGTGCTGCGATGAAGTCACGGGCGTCCTGCAATGCCGGTCGCGCGCCAATCGGACCGTGCCCGGAGACGAAACGATCGAACGGGAGGTCGAGGATCCGGGTGTCGGTCTCGATCCAGTCCGCCATGTACCCGTCGAGCATGTACGGGACACCGCCATCCTGTGCGACGTCACCCGTGAACAGCAGCCTGTCGTCCGGGAGGTTGATGAAGATGTCACCGCTCGTGTGCGCGCGGCCGAGGTACACGAGGTCAATCCGACGTCCACCAAAGTGCAGTTCGAGGCGACGGTCGAACGTCAGGTCGGGCGGGGTGATGCGGACCGTCTTGATCTCCTCCGACCACTCGACGTTCCGCGCGATGACCCCTTGCCGCCAGCCCTCCCCCAACTCCTCGAGTTCGCGGCGGCAGTTCACGTGGCCCACGATCGTGGCGTCGGCGAACTCCTCATTTCCGAACGCATGATCCCAGTGGCCATGCGTGTCGACGAGGTACTGCACTGGCTTGTCGGTGAGTCGACGGACGTCCGCCCGGAGTTCGCGCGCGAATGAGGGCACTCGAAGGGAGTCGATGACCAACACGGAGTCGTCTCCGACGATGATCCCGGCGTTCGTGAGCCCGTCGTGCAGCCGAGCGTAGACTCCAGCCGCCAGTTCGACGATCTCGGTCCGGGCACCGTTGCTCATCATGTCCACTACCCCCTCGCAGCCTCCGCGCCGCCGGGAGCATATAGGTCAGCGCTGAGCCTGACTCGCGGGCGGCTCGAGCCATCCGAGGATCGCCGCCGCCTCGGCATCTGTTGCCGGCCGCGGGCGGTTCTCGGTGGCATCGATGGTGACCGGTACAAATGAGACTCGAGCTGGCACGTTGCGCGAGAGCGTGATCATCGCGACGGCACTCTGGAACGGGGCCACGCCCAGCCAATCGACATCTGCCGGCTTCAGGTCGAACACGAAGTTCCCCATGCTGAACAGGACCGGTACACCATCGATTCGCTCCCACTGTTGCAGGACGTGGGGATGCGCACCGATGACGGCAGAGGCACCAGCACTGACCGCAGCCTGCGCCAGTGCACGCTGCCTCGCCGTCGGCTCGCGGGAGTATTCCGCCCCCCAGTGGAAGTAGACGAGGACGAAGTCAGCCTTCGCCAGGGCACCGGTCACTGACCGCCCGACCATTTCAGGGTCAGCCCGGGCGACACCCGGCTGGGTAGCGGTTGCGAACTGCACCTCACCGATGTCGTCGAATGCGAGGATCGCCACGCGAGTGCCGCCCCGGGCAGCCAGTATGGTCGGGGCGAGTGCGGCCGCGTCGGTGATGCCGGCACCCGCATGGGCGATCCCCACCCCGCGGAGCGCCGTGAGCGTGTCGTCCAGTCCCGGCGCTCCGAAGTCGTACATATGGTTATTGGCCAACACGACCGCATGCAGCCCGCCCACCGACAGTGCCTTGGCCAGCGAGGGCGGTGTCCGGAACGTGTACTCCTTCGACATCGCCATCCCGCGCTCGGTGTAGGTGCCCTCAAGGTTGCCGAGGACGATGTCTGCATCCGCCCACAACGCCCGGACACGCTCGAATGGGTAGAGAGCGCCACGTTCTTCCATCAGCGTCGTGACGTCGCGGGCGAACATCAGATCACCGACAGCCGCGACGGTCACAGATCGCGCCGCCGGCGTGCTGACCGCAGCTGCAGCCGCAACCGCGGGACCCACCACGGCCTGCACACCCGTCGGGGTGGCCGACGTCGGACCCATGCGCACATCCCGCTGTCCGGAGCACGCCACGAGGCACACCGCCACCGTCAGCAGAACCAGAGTGAGGCTTCGTTGGCTCAGCACAATGACCGCCTTGGGGGAGCTGCGTGGATCAGCAATCGCTGGGAGTCCAGCACAGTGAGCCATGGTGAGACTGTGCGTCGTCGGACATCATTTCATGTAGCCAGTAGCCGGACTCGCCCCTGGGTGTGAAACGGCCATTCGAGCCCCGGGGCAGGCGGGCCACGTGCCGTCCCAGAGGTACCGGCCCCGTCCGAAGGCGTTTGCAGAGCGTGTACAGTGTGCCCTCCTCGACCCGGCAACTTGGGGAGGCAGCGGCGTGGTCCTGCAACCGGCCATTCCGAGCGGTGGCGTCTCGCCGCTGAATGCAGCGGTCGAACCGCTGTGCTCTCTCGGTTTGTACAACGGACGCACGACCGGGCCCCTCGTCGGCCGCCCCCGCGAACTCTCCGCGATCCATCAGGGGATGGCATCCGCGCGGTCGGGCCTTACATGCACCGTCATCGAGGGTGAGCCCGGCATCGGGAAGACCCGCTTCCTCCTGAGCATCGATGAGCTCACTGCGGCTGAAGGCTTCATCCCTGTCGCCGTCACGGCGGACGAGGAGATCCGGGGACCCTTCCTCCTGGCCCGGAGCATCTTCGCGTGCCCCGCGCTTGGTGCCAGCGTCGGGGGGACTCCCGCGGCAGAACCCGTCGCACGAGCCATCGACGCACTCTCGAACCGCGGCGACAACGATCTCGCGTCGCTGAGCCCGGATCAACGACTTGTCCGTGTCTTCGACATCGCTGCCTTGGCAATGCGCGCGGTGGCGGCCGTACGTCCGGTCGCGCTGCTCATCGACGATCTCCAGTGGTCGGACGAGGACAGCCTCCGCTTGTTGCGATACCTCGCGCGCGCGGACACGACCAGCCCGATCTTCCTGGTACTGGCTGTCCGTCCGAACGAGACCGCACAGGTAAACGAGGCTGTCACGCTGCTCGCGGATGTCGAGCGACTGGGGATCCTCCAGCGTCTGCGGCTGGAGCGATTCTCCCAGGTGGACTCGGCCGCGTTCCTCGAGCAGCTCCTCGGCGGACGGATCGACACCCGAAGCGCTGGTGTCATGCACGCGCAGGCCGAGGGGTTGCCGTTCGTGCTTTCCGAACAGGCCCGCGCGTACCGCGAGGCCGGCATGATCCAGTCGATCGACGGCGTGTGGACGCTCGCGCGGAACGCCGAGCGGCTTCTGCCTTCCGCGGTCCGGACGCTCATCCAGCGCAGGGCGGCCCGTCTGCCGGAGGAGGCGCGGGTGGCCCTTGCGGAGGCCGCCGTACTCGGACGGAACTTCAGCCTCCGTGACCTGAGCGACATGAAGGGACAGCTCGGCGAAGGGGCACCGGGGCCGAGTGCGTTCGCAGCACTCCTCGCGCCCGCCGTCGAGATCGGGCTGCTCTCACAGTTGCCGGACGGCTCACCGGCCGACTACGCCTTCACTCACGAGGGCGTACGGGAGTACGTGATGGGCACGCTCGCCCCGCCCCGCCGCCGTGCGATCCACGGCGCCATCGTGGACCTGCTGATGGCGGGCGGCGACCCGGCACCAGGCAGCCTCTCGCTGTTGGCGGGACACGCGCTTGCGGCCGGGCGCGGCGACCTGTGCGCCCGAGTAGCCCTCGATGCCGCGCGGCTGGCGCTGCAATCCAACGCCCCCGAGGAGGTGCTGCGCCTGATCGCCCTCGCCCAGCCGGTGGCCTCCGGCGTCCGAGCGCGCGTCGACTTACTGCGACTGCGTGACGAAGCCCTCGGCATGCTTCGCCGCCCGGAGCAGCGGCTCGAAGGCCTCACTGAGCTCTCCGCCCTCGCTGAGGCGATGGGCGACTCAGCCCTCGAGCTCGACGTCATGCTACGCAGGGCGGCGGCGCTCCGACTCTCTCAGGACCACGATGTCGCTGCGGGGCTCGCGCGACGGGTGCGGGAGCGCGCGGTGGAACTCGGCGACCTGCCGACAGAACTCTCCGCCTGCGTGGAACTCGGACAGGATCTGCTCCGCGCCGATATGGGCGACGCGTCTGTCCAGACCCCGACCGAAGGGGACTTCGACGGCGCCGAGGAAGCGTATCGCCGGGCGATCGCGGTCGCGGAGGAGCTCAAGGACGAACCGATGATCGCCGCTGCGAGCCGAGAACTCGGGGTGATTCTGGGTTCGCGGATGCGTGTCTGGTTCGTCGAACGGATCGCTGCTGGCGAACACCTCGGGTTCATCAAAGCCCTCGTCGAGGGCCAGCAGATGGCGGACATCGCCCCGACACTGCCGATCGCACCGTTGATCGAGGAGGGCGGGGCGCGCCTCGCGCGTGCCCTGGAAATCTACGAGCGGCTGGGAGACCGGCGCGGCGTGATGTCCACGGTTGTCGCGATGTCAGTGCTCGCCTGGGCGCCCGGGATCCATCTCACCGGCTCCGTGCAACACATCGAGGAGATCCGGCGCCTCTCAGGACGTGTGAAGTCATTCACCCGCGAGAGCGAGCGGGCGCTCGCTGACGTGCAAATGGTCTTCGGGGCGCAGGTGTACGCGTACAGCCGCGGGTTCGCTGACCTCGTCCTAACCAAGGGGCAGGAGGCCTACAACGCCGCGCGTGCCATCGGTGACCGCTCGCTGGAGTTCGCCGTCGTCGGATTGGTGGCTCTCCAACACGCGGAGCTGGGCGCCATAGACGACGCCGGACGTTGGCTTGACCGGGCCGCTGCCATTGCGACCGCTGCACCCACTCCGCTTCGCGCCCTGCAGCTCGAAACGTGGCGCGGCGTGGTCCGAGCGGAAGCCGGGGACGCCGTCGGACTCAGGCGCCACCTGCAGCAGGCGGTCGCCCTCGCAGCGGACCAGGGCAAGCCCGCCGCCCGCTGTGAGGTGCTGTCCACCTTCGCCATTCATGCCGCTCGCCTCGGAGTCGCGCTGGGCGACGCGGGCCTGATGGACGAAGCTGAGGCGGCGGCCCAGGAAGTCGAGATCCTCGCTGCGCGCCTGCCGGGGCGTCCGCCCTGGCGTGCGCGAGCACTGGCTGCTCGGGCACGAGTGGCCTCGGCACGTGGGAATCGGGAGGCGGCGGCGATGGCCGGCCGTGAGGCACTCGGCCTACTCCGTGCCGCTGTGCGTGAGGACCTGAATCTCGATGTCGTCCTTCCGGCGTCGGCAGCGGTCATCGCCGCAGGGGTCGAACCTGAGGCCACCAGCGCACGCGAGTACCTCCAGTTGCTCGGGGGGCTCATCGCCCAGCGGATCGTCGACGAGACCGTACGTGTGCGCTGGTTCGCGAGTCACACCGGCCGCGAGTTGATCGCGCTCGCCGGCCCGATCGCGTCGAGCGGAGCCGTGGTCGGCGCGGCCGGGGGACTCGACGACCGCGAACGCGCCCTGCTCCGCCTGGTGACGGAAGCGCGAACCAACGCAGAAATCGCGTCGATGCTGGGGGTGGACGAGGCGACCGTCAGCAGCGACCTCGCGAGCCTCTTCGGGAAGATGGGTGTGGGCACGCGGGCGGATGCCACCACCGTCGCGCTCACTGGAAGCCTGGTGTAACCGTGCTACAAACGCGAATCGACCGCCAACGGTGCATCGGCGCAGGCAACTGCATCGCGATCGCCCCGACTGCCTTCGACTGGCTACCCGGCGAGTTGCTGAAGGTCGCCCTGGCGGACCCCACGAGCGTGGACGAGGAACTCCTGCGCCGCGCCGTCCTCTCCTGCCCCACCCAGGCGATCGTGCTGGAGGACGTGCAGGATCTCCTGCCGTGGCAGTTGCGCGAGGCGCGTGCCGTCGAGCCTCGCCGTGTCGTAAAGACTTTCATGTTCACCGACATCGTGAAGTCGACGAACCTCGTCGAGGCCATCGGCGACGAGGCCTGGGAGTCACTCCTGCACTGGCATGACGAGACCCTGCACGGGCTGTTTGTCGCGCACCGGGGGGAAGAGGTCGTCTCGACCGGTGATGGGTTCTTCGTCGGGTTCGACTCGACGGAAGCCGCGCTCGACTGTGCGGTGGCGATCCAGCGGACACTTGCCGAGCACCGGCGTGCCCACGGGTTTGCCCCGCAGGTGCGGATCGGCGTCCACGCCACTTCAGCGACACAGGTTGAGAACAACTTCCGCGGGAAGGGTGTCCACGAGGCAGCCCGGATCGCCGCACTCGCTGAAGGCGCTGAGATCCTCGCGAGTCGCGAGACCGCCGGGGAGTACCCCGGCGCATCCGAACCGCGCACGGTGGCCCTCAAGGGGATCTCCGACCCCATCGAGGTGGTCGCGATCGACTGGCGCTGATGGCGACCCTCTGGCACCCCCCGGCCCTTCGGGGCGCTTCGCACGAGGCCGGCGGCTCGGCGGTGTCGTGGACCGAATTGTTCTACGACCTCGTGTTCGTGGTGGCCATCGCGAACCTCGGACGGCGCTTCGTCAGCGAGCCAACTCCCGCGCATGCCGTGGAGTTCGTCGCGCTCTTCGGGATGCTGTGGTGGGCGTGGGCAAGCATCACCTTCCTCGTGGATCGGTACGAGTCTGACGACCCGCTCTCACGCCTCCTCGCCGTCGCCCAGATGCTGGGTGTGGCAGGCTTCGCGGCCGCCGTCGCCAACCCGGCGGACCTCGAAGCTATCGCGGTCGCCCTCGCGGTCTCGTACACGGTCACTCGCCTCGCGCTGATCGCCATGTACGTGCGGGTGTGGCGACACATCGAGGTCAGCCGGCCGCTTGTTGGCGGGTACCTCCGCGGTTTTGGGACGGACGCCGCGCTCTGGATTGTCTCCATCGTCATCCCGTCGCCGGCACGCTATGCGGTGTGGCTGCTGGCGATGGTCATCTCGCTCGCGACCCCCTGGCTCATGCGGCGTGAGCAGGCACGCAGCCCCCTCAGCACTTCTCATCTTCCGGAACGGTTCGGGCTGTTCACCATTCTGGTCCTCGGAGAGTCGGTCACCGCTGTCGTTGCAGGACTGCACGCAGAGGGGACGCACGCGGCCACGTTCCTCAGCGCTGGCGCGGCCTTCGTAGTCGCGACCGGCCTCTGGTGGGTCTACTTCGACAACTTCGAGGGCTCCGTCGTGCGCCGGGACCCAAACCGACGCCATGACTGGCGTCCAACGGCGTGGATCTACGGGCACTTCCCCCTCGTCGTATCCCTCACCCTTGTCGGAGACGGCATGGCGCACCTGATCGGGAGCGACATCCACCAAGAGCACGCGCTGCTACTGATCTGCGGCATGGGGTTCGCGGGCAGCCTCGCGGCCATGGCCCTCATCCTGATGAGCACCGCGGGAGGCGTGGTGGCAAGCCGTCGAAGACGCGCGACCGTCCGCATGGTGGGCGCCTTGCTGGCGCTTGCCGTGGCAGTCGGGGCCAGCCACCTCAGCCTGCCCGTGTACCTGGCTGCACTCGCCGGCCTCATTGCGCTTCAGATCATCTTCGACGTAATCGACGGGGCACGCATCCGCAGGGCTGCTCCCAGTCAGGCGCCCTGACTCGTCGCACGCCGCCCGAGCGAGATGGACCAGTCTGTCCATGCGGCCTCGCAATGTGATCGCGGAGCCGTCTCGGGTCGTTTCGACAAACACGAACTTGATCGGTCCATCGGGTCGACTCGCTATCGAGACGGTCTGGGTCGGGGATGCCATACTGGATGAAGTCGCCGCCGGCTATTTGAAGAGCATCGGAGGGCCGGTTGCAGCTCCACATTCACGGTGCGCGCGGCTCTTCGGTGGTGTCCGGTCCCGCGTTTGCGCGCTACGGCGGTCATACGACTTGCTACGAGATCGTGACACCTGAGGGACAGCGCCTCATCGTTGATGCCGGGTCAGGGCTGATCCGACTGCAGGCGGCCCTCCCCCAGGCCGACGACGCGCAGCCATTCGAGGCCACCGTGTTGCTGACCCACTTTCACTGGGACCACCTCCTGGGGCTCGCGGCGTTCCGCCCCCTCTACCTTGCCTCGTCGAAGATGCAGTTCATCGCGATCCCGCCAGCGGGACACACCATCGAGTCCGCCCTCGACGGGGCGATCCGCCCGCCCTGGTGGCCCGTGCGGTTCCTGGACGCAACAGCGAAGAAGACCTTCCAGCCCATCTCCGAAGGCACTCTGCGCGTCGGGGATGTCGAGGTGACGGCGCTCCGGTTGAACCATCCGGGAGGGGTGACCGGCTATCGCCTCGAGGCCGGGGGGCGGGCGCTGGTGATCGCGACCGACGTCCAGATCGGCGACCCCGCCAGCGACGCGGCACTCGGGAGGCTCGCCGAAGGCGCGAACGTCCTCGTGCATGACGCGCAGTACACCCCAGAGGAATGGGTGACGACCCGTCGCGGTTGGGGACACAGCACGTGGGAACAGGCCACCGCTGTCGCGTCGGCTGCACACGTCGACCGCCTCGTCCTCACCAGCCACGACGTCGAACGCACCGACGATGACATCGATACAATCGTGCTCGCCGCACGCGAGCGCTTCGCCGCGACTGACGCCGCGTTCGAAGGCCAAGTGATCGACGTGTGACGCTGCGGCAGAGGGCGGGTTCCGCAATGTCCGATGAAACCGTGCACCAAGTCCTGCGGGGAGTGCCCCTGTTCGCCGGCCTCGATGACACGGCGATCGGTGTGCTGGCCGGGTTCGCGTTTCAGAAGACCTTCCAGCCAGGCGAAGTGATTGTCGAAGAGGGGCATACCGGTAACGGTCTGTACGTCATCTTGAGTGGGCGCGTCGAGGTAGTGAAGTCAGAAGGGACGGATCGAGCCCAGTCCCTCGCAACCTTCGGTCCCGGAGAGCCGTTCGGCGAGCTCGCGCTGCTCGGCGAGTGGAAACGCACCGCCACTGTGCGTGCGATCGATGAGACGACCTGTCTCGGTATGGACCGCTGGGTCTTCCTCGCCCACATGGAACGCCAGCCCGCTCTGGCAGTGAAGATGGTGCAGTTCCTCGCCCAGCGCCTCGTCGACACGGACGCCCGCCTCGTCGCCCGATAGCCGCCTGCCCACCGTCAGGCCAGCTTTGCGGCGTATCCCTGGAGGGCCGTCGCGACCGTGCCCAGCACCGCTGGCGCACCGGGCTCCATCTGCAGGAACCGACAGTAGCGCTGCAACTCGACGAGTCGCTCGCGGAACACAATCCGGGCTGACGTGCTGTGCGACGGCAGGCCTCCACTGCGTGACAGGCGGAAGCTCGGCCCCGCATTCTGGCCGGGGTGGCTCGGTCCGGCGGGCAGTTGGGTGATTGTCCGTCCCAGTGGGTCTATGGCATCAAACATCAGGCTCACGCCGATGTCGGCGTAGACCGAGAGCGTCTCGGGCGCTTCGTCACCATGGGCAAAGAGCCGCCCGATCACCTGGATCATCAGCTCGTAGCACCCGTCGAACACCTGGCAAAGGTTGACGCTGATCGGGTCGTCCACCAGTGCGACCTCGGCGTCTGGTGCGAGGTCAGTGGGCAGCATCGCGTACGGGCTGGTGACTACTGGACGTGCCGCGACGAAGCGAGGATCGCGGGCGCGGGCCTCGCGATACTCATGCTGAATTTGGACGAACCGCTTGTAGTGGGAGTCTTCGGCATCAGCGCTCGCCCCTTCCCCTTGCTCCACGATCACGTTGATCGCGGCCAGCGCGGATGCCAGGTCGGTCACGGCGATTAACCCCGGCATCTGGAAATACTCCTGTGCGGTCTGAGTCCCTGCCGGCGCCACGAACAACCCCTCCTCGCCGAGCTTCTGCGCGAGGTACGCGAAGCCGTCCTGGATGCCCCGATAGAGCTCGCCGACTGTGGCGAAGTTCCGCTCGCTCGAGAAGATGTCGCTGAGTCGATCAAGCGGGACGGCGGTGGCCCGGAACTCCCCCTGCTGTTCCGCCTCCCAGATCGCCTCGGGCTGCTCCAGCGAGACGAACTGGTCGATCGCCTCAGGGCTGAACGGCATCAAGCGGAGCTGGAAGCGAGGCGGGTAGGCACGAGACCCAGTTGGGAGGTTTGGGCGGTGCAACTGCGGCTCACCACCGATGGCCGTGAGCAGATTGCACGCCGTTGCGAAGTGGATCATCTCCTGCACGGCGATACCCCGGAGCAGGTCACGCCAGCCACGGATGCTGGCCAATTGCTCCTCGGTGACACCCTCGGAGGTGCCCTCCTTCATCGAGAACGATGCGAAGAGGTAACAGCACAGGATCTCGTGCTCGAGTTCGGCCGCCTCGGTCAGCAGATAGATCAGCTGGGCGCGGTTCTCAATCCGGACAGGGACCACCGCATGCTCCATTCACGCACAGTGAAGGCACCGGCCTGAGCCTGCGGCATCATATCCCCGGAATTTGATCCAGACTGAGGGTCCTCGGGTACTGTGGGCCACCGATGGCTCAGCACCGAGCAAGGAAGCGCTCCTCCTCGTCGTCCGGCGCCACTTCTGCAGCCAACTCCACACCGAGGTCGTAACCACCGCGCCCATCGGAACCTGAGGAGACCGCATGTCGAACGTCCGCATCAGGCAAGTGTTCGTCTCAGCGACCGACCTCGACGAGGTCAGCGGTGTGTTCGCTGATGTTCTCGGGCTCGAGCTCCAGTTTCGGGACGGCGACCGATGGGCCCAGTTCCGTGCGGGCGACATCAGCCTCGCGGTCGCATCTCCGGACGAAGCAGGCGGAGTCGAGGGCGGACGCGCCGTCCCCGTATTTGAGGTGACGGACCTCGATGGCCTCGTGGAGCGGTTCACGACCGCGGGGGCGATGGTGACCCCGCGTGACATGGGCGCGCACGGCCGGACGGCGCTCGTCACTCTGAGGAGCGGGTTGACCATCTCGTTGTTGGAACTTCCGCCCCATTGACGTGGGTCTGACCTGTGGGTGGTGGGTGGTGGTGAGCCCGCTCGGATTCGAACCGAGGACCGATGGATTAAAAGTCACCGAATCTGAAACCCACGGGGAGTGGCGTTACCCGTCGTCACCTTAACAATACCAACCTTGGTCCGGCATCGAGATTCCGAAGTCGGACTGAAGCCGGACCGATCGCCCTCGGAAACTGCCTTCGGAACGAAGGTCGGCTGCCCTCATGGCATCAGGCGAGGCGCCAGCCCGCTAGAACTCGTTCGACGGGAAGCCCCATGCACGCCGGATTACCCCATGCAGTCCGGTGTACAGCCCGGATCAGGCCGCTCCTACGAGCGCCTGGCATGACAAGCGGCTGCCGACAGACCTGACGACGGCGCCTCCCGCTAGCCCGCCAATGGCGACCAGCAAGCGTGGCGTGTCGAGCAACGGGCGGGTGCCCGACCTCCGGAAGCTTCGAGCGAGATTGTTCATCGCCCCATGAACGCTCTCGGGGAGTGCCAAGTCAACTTGGTGGTTTGGCAAGACTGATTGTACGGTCGTTGCAGCAGTCACCCTGAGGAGGTCCATGACCGCCCCGAATCCTGACCGGAAGCCCTGTGGCGCGCGGACCCGTTCCGGGCAGGAATGCTCGACCTGGGCGATGCCGAACGGCCGCTGCCGGATGCATGGCGGCAAGAGCGCCATCGGGCAGGGACATCCGCGGTTCACACATGGCCGCTATTCGAAGTACCTCCCCCGGGACGTCCTCGACCGCGTTGATGCGGGCCAGACGGACCTTGACCTGATATCGATGCGGGAAGAGCTCGTGGTACTCGACGCTTTGGCGATCGACGGACTCCTGCGGCTGGAGACCGGCGAGTCAGGCGAGACGTGGGCGAAGCTGAAGCAAGCGTTTCGGGAGTTCCAGCACGCGCGGATGACGGGGGCCGTCGATCTCATGAAGGAGGCGCTGGAACGCATCGAGAGCCTGATCGAAGCGGGTGACGAGGACCAGCACGGGCGCGAGGAGTTCCTCCATCACATCGAGCTGCGGCGACAGGTCGTGGCAACCCAGCTGAAGCATTGGCTCGCGTCCGGCAGTACCGTGCCGGCCGACCAGGTGGTGGCGATCATCAGCTCGCTGCTGGAGTCAGTGCGGCGCCACAGCCGGGAAGACCCGGCCATCGTGGCTGCGGTCTCACGCGACGCGGCGGTGTTTCTCGGGGCGGTCGGGCGAACACCATGAGGGGCGACAGGCGGCCCGTCCCGAGCTTCAGGCGATCCGCGTCGGTGCCCCCGCAGATGTCTGCACAGGCAATGGATCTTACACCCTGCGGGCGTGGCGTATGACGCGCAACATCTGCTCAGTGATGTGTGAGGCGCTCCGCGCGGGCATCCACAGAACGGGCGCATGACGGTCAACCAACGTTGCGACCCACACGAGCACCAGGGCGACTCCGGAGCCAAGCGCGGCGCCGCCGAGCACGTCTGATGGATAGTGCGTCCCGATGAATACCCGTGACAGCGCCAACGCGATGGCTCCGGTGAGCACAGCAAGGCCGAGTCCACGTGCTTGTCGGTCAAGCAACAAGGGCGTCGCGAGCGCAAACGCGCCGACAGCGTGATCTGAGGGGAACGAGGGGTCCGCGGACGGCGGCACGAGGAGGTGCGCGGGAACGACCAGATACGGCCGCGTCCGAAACCACTCATGGCCGATCCCCTGAGCGATGCCGAGAGCGACGACGGCAGCAGCGATCGAAATCAAGGCCAGTCTACGCGGCATGATGCTGCGGTCCCGCGCGGGCAGGACCATCCATGCCATGCTGGCCAGCGCAGTCAGTACCAGAGGGCCGAGTCTCGCCCAGGCGAGAACGACAGCATCGGCGACGCTGCTGCCACCGGCGAGGTTGTTGATGAGGTGAAAGACAGCAGTATCCACGACAACAGCCTTTCACGACCGGCGGATCACCACGACGTTCATGTGCTCGACTCTGCATCGTCGAAGTGCAACACGCGCGCCGCTCGGCTCGCACTGAGATGCTGCCGGATCCAAACAGCCGACACCTGAAGCCATCTCACGCTCGATGTTCCGCTTCGTCTGCGCACACGGGTGCCGCCTCGACTCCGACCGGCAGCCCATTCGCACAGGGTACGGCTCTCTGCGGCGTCGCGGCGCCGTATTCCAGCCGGTATCCCTCGGACGGGCTCGCTCGCCAGCACCACATCGGATGACCTTCATCGTGGCTTCAGGTCGGATAGGCATCTTGGGCTCAAGCGAGAAGGGACCTGACGAATGAAGCCGCACGGCAGAGTGATCGTGGCGATGACTGGACTGGCATTGCTCCTTGGACTGGTGGCCGCCGGCTGCGGCGGTAAGGCCAAGGGTGAAGCCGGAGGCGAGGGGGCCGCCGAGGCCGCACTCGTTGCCTTTACCGATCCGGTGAGCAAACTCTCGCTGCAGTATCCAAGCAGTTGGACGAAAACGAGCGACAGCCCGCTGACTTTTAGCGGGCAGGACGAATTCATCAAGTTGGAGGTCGTAGCGCGAACCGCCGACCCCCTCGCGGCGGCGAAGGCAGACGAGGCCTCGGTTCGTGCGGTGACACCGGAGTATCGGGCAGTGAGCACCGTGAGTTCGAAGGAAGTCAAGGGCGCCGCAGTGCTGAGCTACGAGTGGGGCCTGGAGAAGAGCGCGGTGACCGGAAAGCCGGTACGCGAGCGTGCCGACCGCTACTACATCAGCCTCGGCGACGGTCGACTGGCGATCCTCACAGGCAGCGCCCCGACGAGCCGGTTCGACCGTGAACAGGTGAGGGATATCGCGCTGACGGTGAAGGCCACCCCATGAGCGTGATGACGGATTCGATCCCGGCGGTCGAGCTCCGGGACGTCTTCAAAGTGTACAAGGAAGGG
>SCVR01000167.1 GCA_004296805.1 Dehalococcoidia bacterium | reverse complement strand
GAAGGTCGACCGGAAGCGTCGCCTCCCGGTCACCGTCCTCCTGCGCGCGGTCGATATGGAGGAAGGCCTCGACGACACCGAGCGCGGCACGGACGACCGCATCCGCGCC
The DNA here is from genome assembly GCA_004296805.1 of Dehalococcoidia bacterium. Classification (GTDB taxonomy): domain Bacteria; phylum Chloroflexota; class Dehalococcoidia; order UBA2979; family UBA2979; genus SURF-43. The sequence continues at coordinate 4,138 of SCVR01000167.1, read as the reverse complement.
ATCCTCGCGGACGTCGACACCGACGAAGACCACCCGTACCTCGAGGCCACCCTCGCGAAGGACACCTCGAAGAACCGCCTCGAGGCCCTCGAAGAGTTCTACCGCCGCCTCCGCCCGGGCGACCCGCCGACGCCGGAGAACGCCCGTGAACTGCTGGAGGCGCTGTTCTTCACCGACCGCCGCTACGACCTCGGTCGTGTCGGCCGCTACAAGTTGAACAAGCGCCTTGGGCTGGTCGACACCCCGGAGCAGCGCACGCTGCGCCGCGACGACCTGATCGCCATCGTCCGCCGCATCTGGGATCTCAACGTCGGCCGCGGCCACGCGGACGACATTGACCACCTGGGCAACCGTCGAGTCCGCTCCTGCGGCGAACTGCTGCAGAACCAGTTCCGCGTCGGCCTGCTCCGCATGGAGCGCGTCGTCCGCGAGCGCATGACGATCACCGACCCGGACGAGGCGACGCCGTCGGCGCTCGTCAACATCCGTCCGGTCGTCGCAGCCATCAAGGAGTTCTTCGGCGGCAGCCAGTTGTCCCAGTTCATGGACCAGGTCAACCCGCTCTCCGAGATCGCCCACAAGCGAAAGCTCTCGGCCCTTGGGCCGGGCGGCCTCTCCCGTGACCGCGCTGGCTTCGATGTGCGTGACGTGCACCACAGCCACTACGGCCGCATCTGCCCGATCGAGACGCCCGAGGGTCCGAACATCGGCCTGATCGGCTCGCTCGCCTCATACGGCGTCGTCAACGACTTCGGCTTCATCGAGACGCCCTACCGCCCCGTCCTGCACGAGGTGAAAAAGTCCGACGCGAAGACGATGACCAACCGCATTCTGTCGGCGGACGTGTCGAACAAGTCCGGCAAGGTCCTCGCGACAGCGGGCACGCTCATTACGGCCGACCTCGCCAAGACGCTCGCCGACTCCGCCGACGAGATGATCCCGACGTTGCCCTTCCCCTCCCCCGAGGCGATCTACATGGACGCCCACGAGGAGGAGAAGTTCCGCATCGCGCAGGCCAACTCCGAGGTGGACGCCTACGGCAACCTCATCGCCCGCCGCATCGAGGTGCGCTGGGGCGAGAAGTTCCTCATGGCCAACCCGGTGGACGTCGACTACATCGACGTCTCGCCGAAGCAGATCGTGTCCGTCGCCGCGGCCATGATCCCGTTCCTGGAGCACGACGACGCGAACCGCGCGCTCATGGGCGCCAACATGCAGCGCCAGGCCGTCCCGCTCCTCCGCCCGGAGGCGCCGCTGGTCGGCACCGGCATCGAGGCGGCGGCCGCGTCTGACTCGGGGCAGGTCATCCTGGCCGAGGAAGACGGCGAGGTCATCGGAGCCTCCGCGGACTTCCTGAAGGTGCGCTACACCTCAGGCCGCGAGGAGTCGTACCCGCTGCTGAAGTTCGTGCGCTCCAACCAGGGCACCTGCATCAACCAGCGCCCGAACGTCGCCACCGGCGACCGGTTCCGCAAGGGGCAGGCACTGGTCGACTCGTCTTCCACGCACGAGGGTGAACTGGCACTCGGCCAGTCCGTCCTCGTCGGCTTCATGTCGTGGGAAGGCCTCAACTTCGAGGACGCGATCATCCTCTCGGAGTCCGTCGTCCGCGAAGACAAATTCACCTCGATCCACATCGAGAAGTACGAGGTCGAGGCCCGCGACACCAAGCTCGGCCCCGAGGAGATCACCCGGGACATCCCCAACGTGGGTGACGACGCGCTCCGCGACCTGGACGACGAGGGCATCATCCGCGTCGGCGCTGAGGTCCGTGAGGGCGACATCCTCGTCGGCAAGATCACGCCGAAGGGCGAGACCGAACTGACGCCTGAGGAAAAGTTGCTCCGCGCCATCTTTGGCGAGAAGGCCCGCGAGGTGAAGGACACCAGCCTGCGCGTCCCGCACGGCGAGCGCGGCAAGGTGATCGACGTGAAGGTGTTCCGTCGTGAGAACAACGACGAACTCCCCGCGGACGTGAACATGATGGTCCGCGTCTCCATCGCCCAGAAGCGCAAGATCACCGAGGGCGACAAGATGGCTGGCCGCCACGGCAACAAGGGCGTGGTCTCCCGCGTCCAGCCGATCGAGGACATGCCGTACCTGTCGGACGGCCGTCCAATGGAAGTCGTCCTGAACCCGATCGGTGTGCCGTCCCGCATGAACGTCGGCCAGGTGCTGGAGGTCCACCTCGGGTGGGCCGCCTCCACTCTCGGCTACCGCGCGGTGACGCCGGTGTTCGATGGTGCCATCTCGATGGACATCGAAGACCAGCTCTCCATCTCGTGGATCGCCATGCAGGCCAACGCGGTCGAGACCCGCAACGCCCTCTCTGCCCGCGACCAGCAGGTCGGCCAGCGCGTGGACATCCCCGCGATGGAGGCCTACCTCAAGGAGGCCGGGTTCGAGCCGAACGCCGTCCTCCGCGGGGAGTCCGGCAGCGCCCGCCACGCCGCCCTCAGCCTCTGGCTCGAAGGCCTCGGCGAGACCGGCGTCCGAGGGCTCAGCCAGACGGACCTGGACCTGAAGGTCCGCGCAATGGCGGACCGCACGGGCTTCGCCCCGCCGGTCTGGGGCAAGCAGACCCTGTTCGATGGCCGCACGGGCGAGCCCTTCGACCAGCCGGTCACCGTTGGCTACATGTACATGCTGAAACTGATCCACCTGGTGGACGACAAGATCCACGCCCGCTCCACGGGCCCGTACTCCCTCATCACCCAGCAGCCGCTGGGTGGTAAGGCGCAGTTCGGTGGTCAGCGCTTCGGTGAGATGGAGGTGTGGGCACTGGAGGCGTACGGCGCTGCCCACATCCTGCAGGAGATGCTCACCGTGAAGTCGGACGATGTCGTCGGCCGGGTGAAAACCTACGAGGCCATCGTCAAGGGCGAGAACACCATGGAACCCGGCGTGCCGGAGTCCTTCAAGGTCCTCGTCAAGGAACTCCAGTCGCTCTGCCTGAGCGTCGAGATCCTGAACGAGGAAGAGGAAGAGGTCGGCTTTGGGGATGACGACGCGGCTCTGCCGCGGCTCGGCATCAACCTGAGCGGCCGGGAGACGGGGGAGGACTAGATGCTCGAGGTCAATGACTTCAACGCGATCCGCCTGTCGCTGGCGTCGCCGTCGCAGATCCGCTCCTGGTCGTACGGCGAGGTCACCAAGCCGGAGACCATCAACTACCGCACGCTCAAGCCAGAGAAGGACGGCCTGTTCTGCGAGCGCATTTTCGGGCCCTACAAGGACTTCGAATGCGCCTGCGGCAAGTACAAGCGCGTCCGCTATAAGGGCATCGTCTGCGACAAGTGTGGCGTCGAGGTCGCGCGGGCCAAGGTCCGTCGCGAGCGCATGGGCCACATCTCGCTCGCCGCGCCCGTCACGCACATCTGGTTCGCCAAGGGCGTGCCCAGCCGGCTCGGCCTGCTTCTGGACATCGCCCCGCGCACCCTCGAGCGCGTCGTCTACTTCGCGCAGTACGTCGTCACCGAGGTGCACGAGGAGGCGCGTAAGCACGCCCTCGAACTGCTCCTCGCGGAGATCGACGGCGAAGTCAGCCGACGCCAGGGTGACCTCGGCAACCGCATCACCCTGCGCGAGCAGATGCTGAGCCACGAACTGGGCGAGATCGCCCAGCGCAAGGAAGCCCAGCACAAGGAAGCCGACGACGAACTCGCGTCGCAGATTGACGCCGTCATGGGCGAAGCCAAGGCGATGGAGGAAGACCTCCAGTCCCGCCTCGGCGAGAAGCTCCGCGGCAAGCTCACCTTCCGCGATGAGGCCGTGGCCCAGCGCGGTGAGGAGATCACCCGCGAGACCATCAAGGCCCTCAAGGACGCGACCCGTGCTGCGGTCAACTCCGTCGAGGAAGGCATCGCCTCCAAGAAGGCCGATGTCTCTCTCATGGCGGACGCCGCCAGCCAGCAGAAGCGTGACCAGCTCAACAAGGAACTCGACCCGCTGCGCAAGCAGCAGGCCGCCATCCGCGATGAAGTGAAGACCGAGTACCAGGCGTCCGTCCGCTGGCTCGAGCGCCTGCGCGACCCCGTCGCCTCGGACAACCTCGTCGTCCTCACAGAGGCGGAGTTCCGCGACTACGAGGAGCGCTTCGGCCTCGTCTTCAAGGCCGGCATGGGCGCCGAGGCCGTGC
>SCVR01000166.1 GCA_004296805.1 Dehalococcoidia bacterium | reverse complement strand
CTTGCACCGGCGGACGCAGGGCAGGGGAATCAGGTCTTCGTCCTCAGCCCGCAGGCGAACGCTGAAGTCAGCGGCATCGTCCCCATACGCGGACGCGCGCATTCGGATGACTTCATCCGATACACCGTGGACTTTGGGCGCGGGATCACTCCCACGGGTTGGACGCAGATCCAGACATCTACCGCTTCTACCCTCGATGGCCCGCTGGCTGCGTGGGACACCAGGCGACTCACGGACGGGGTCTATACGCTCCGCGTGGTGTTGGAGGACAAGAAGCTGGGGACGCGGATCTACCAGACCCCGATCCGCGTCGCGAACAAGCAGACAGCCCCCGGCTCGGATCAGGCGCCGTTCGTCCTTGTCACGTCCCCACGTGATCAGAGTGTGGTCAGTGGCTCAATCGCGATCACAGGTGTCGCCACGTCTCCGGGCTTTGTGACTGCCCTCGTCGAGGTGGGGGCAGGGATCAACCCGGCTACTTACAAGACGATCGGGACACACCTGCAGCCGGTCGCGAACGGGACGCTGGCCGTCTGGGACACCGCTGCTGAGAAGGAAGGCACGTACCGGCTGCGAGTCACGCTCCGCGACCGCAACTTCGGCGACACCACAACGGAGATGCTGCTCGTTGTAAAGCAGTCATCGGCAACGACCACCCCGACACCGACGCCGACTCCCTCACCCGGAGGCACGCAGCCGCGCTAAGAGCGCCTCGATGTCTCCACGCGAGGTGACTTCGCGGATCGCACGCGCGAACGCAGGGAGGCTTCCGCTCCGCTCACGGATCTCGCGGAGCTGGGTGCCGAGCGGGTCGACCGAGTCCGGGCGGGCGGCGTAGGTCCCGTACCACGCGAAGAACGCCTGGTTGATCACCCTGAGCGAAGTGCCCCGAAGCACGAGGTCCCCGCGGACGACCTCCATCCGCGCCTCGGCTTCATCCACCTTCCCCGCTGCCAGCAACCCATCCACCTCGATGCGAAGCGCACGGAGGGTCGCGTCCAGATCAGTGCGCCGAAGACTGGGGGGTGGCGGCGGCGCAGACCGGGTCGGGTCGCCCCAGCGTTCGAGGATGAGCGCGCCGACCTCGTCACCGATGAGGTCCGCCACCGTCTCATTGATGGTCTCTGCGTCGCGGCTGCGGAAGTAGGAGCGCCCAAGCGAGTAGAACGCGAGGTAGTGGTGCGTCCACTCATGCGCAGCGGTCGACACGATCTCGGCGAAGTCGCCGTCGTTCGTCACCACCGCCGGGTAGGTCGCCACTCCGCCGGATGGCACCACCAGCGCCCGCCGATCCGGTCGCTCCCGCTCGGACCGTTTCTCGATGGCGATCGACTGTTGTTGGGTGAGGTCGGGGCGCAGCAGGTCCGCGCGCACCCGTTCGATCTTCGCCCGTGGCGACTCCACGAGTACCTGCGGTGACGAGGCGAGCTCGATGTCGACGAACGGGAAGACTGTACCCGGCCACGCCGGGCCGGTGTGGATGCCGAGATCGCGAAGGGTGGCGTCGATGCGGCCTTCGATGA
>SCVR01000165.1 GCA_004296805.1 Dehalococcoidia bacterium | reverse complement strand
GTATCCGTTCAGGGGGCGGGGCCCCGATCGTGAGGATCTGAGCATGCCGGTTTCTTGCCTCCGGAGGCGCGTTGCGGCATGAGCAGGCGTGTCGCCCCTTCCGCCAGCACCTCATCCGCAGACGCTCGAAGAATGTTGGGCCGTGATCGACGCCCTGTGGGCCCGCGTCCACCAGTTGGAGGCGCGGGTCGAGGAGTTGGAGCGCCGGCTGGGGCAGAACTCGCAGAACTCGTCGCGTCCGCCATCGACGGATCCCCTCGGCCTGAGGCGTCCGCCGAAGCGGCCACCCTCGGGTCGCAAGCCCGGCGGTCAGCCGGGCCACGAAGGGCACCAGCGGGCGCTGGTGCCTGCGGACCAGGTGACGTCCTCCACGGAGTGCTATCCGGACGAGTGCGAGCGCTGCGCGCACAAGCTGGACCCGCGCCGGAACCGCGAGGTCGGCGAGCCGCTCCACCACCAGGTGACCGAGATCCCCGAGGTGACGCCACAGGTCGCGGACTACCTGCGCCACGCGTTGGAGTGCAGTTGCGGGCACGTCACGCTGGCGCCGCTCCCGGCCGGCGTGCCAGCGGGAGCCTTCGGCCCGCGGCTGCAGGCGACGATCGCCTGGCTGTCGGGAACGTGCCGCTTGGGCAAGCGGATCATCGCGAGCGTCCTGGCCGACCTGTTCCGGGTGGAGATCGGGCTGGGGTCGGTGACGGCGTGCGAGCAACGGGCGAGCGACGCAGTCGCGGCGCCGGTGGTAGAGGCGCACGCGGCGCTCCAGGAGCAGCCGGTACTGCATGCGGACGAGACGGGCTGGCGCCAGCGCCGCCAGCGCGCTTGGCTGTGGGTGGCGGTTTCCGTGACGCTGTGCGTGGCGGTCTTCCAGGTGCACTGGGGCCGCGGCAAGAAGGCGGCGCAGGAGTTGCTCGGTCGGTTTGCCGGCTGGCTGGTGACCGACCGCTGGTGCGCGTACGAGCATCACCCCCTGGACCGTCGGCAACTCTGTTGGGCGCACTTGCTCCGCCACTTCCGGGCGATGAAGGAGTACCGCGGCACCGTCGGGCGCCTGGGGGCCGAACTGGTGACCTTGAGCGAGCGGATGTTCCGCTGGTGGCACCGGGTGCGCGACGGCACGCTGACCCGCGCGGCGTTCCGGCGGAAGATGGCCCCGTTGCGGGAGCGCGTCGAGTGGTTGATTCTCGACGGGACGCGCACGCGGGTGAAAGCCGTCCGGGCGATGTGCTGGGAGTTGCACCGGCTGTCGGATGCCATGTGGACGTTCATCGATGTCGAGGGCATCGATCCCACGAACAACGCGGCCGAGCGCGCCGTGAGGGCCGCCGTGCTGTGGCGCAAGTGCTCCTACGGGACGCACAGCGAGGCGGGCGGCGTCTTTGCCGGGCGCATGCTCACGGTCACAGCGTCGCTGCGCATGCAGGGCCGCAACGTGCTGGACTATCTCACTCAAGCTGTCGAAGCCTCCCTGCGCGGCCAACCCGCTCCATCGCTCCTACCCGGCCGCGACCACGTCATGCCGCTGGCCGCCGCCGCGTAGGGCCCCTGAACGGATACCGGCAAGGAAGGTGGCAGGTGGCACAGGCGGCGATCCGTTCGACGGTGACGCAGAAGGTGCGCGGCTTCCTCGGCGACCAGGGCGTGGCGCTGACGCCGTGGACGGGGGTGGACGACATCTACGCCGAGCTGTACGGGCTGATGAACCGGCGGCGCGACGATCCGGGGTTCTGGCCGCACGTGACGCAACTGCTCGACGGAATCGTCAAGGACGTGACCGATCCCGAGTCGCCGCGGCGGCTGGCGACGCCGCAGGCCGAGCTGCTCTCGTCGTGGGACGTGAAGTCGCTGGTCGCGGACCTGCGGAAATCGCTGCCGGGCGGGGACGCGAAGCCGGAGCCGGGTGCGGTGCGCCGCTTCGGCCAGAAACTCTCGGCGCAGCTGCTGGGAGGGTTCCTGCTCCTCGGTTTGGCGGCGGCGGGCTGCAAGGAGGAGGGCGACGACGGCACGCCGGATGTCCCCGATGTCGCCTCGGACGTCACGGACGCCGCTGCGGACGTCACGGACGCTGCTTCGGACGCCGCGGACGGCGACGGCGGGCTCTGTCCCGGAGCGGACGGCACCGGGTGGGCGGAGTCGTGCGCGCTGGCGCAGTCCACGGAGCTGTGGTGCACGATCGCGACGTCCACTTCGATGGACACGACGTCGAAGGCGTCGCTGTGCTCGTGCTTCGTCGCACTGAACGACAGCTGGCGCACGGGCCTGGCCGGCCTGTTTGCGACGGCCGACGCGACGACGGTGGCGCGGGCGTTGACGGAGATGCTCAACTGCGTGTGCGCGACGGGTACCTGGGCGGAGGGGCTGCGCGCGGGTGACTACCAGAACCCGACCACCGGCCCATACTCCGGCTCGCTGTGCGAACCCGCGCCGCTGTACAAGGGCGCGATCTTCGGCCGGTGAGGCATGCTGCGCTCGAGGTGGTGATGAGGGGATCCCGCTCCGGCGCCCTCTGCGGGCTGCTCGCCGCGTTCGTGACCGCGGGCTGCAGGGCCGACGCGGACGCGGCGCCGGACGGAGC
>SCVR01000005.1 GCA_004296805.1 Dehalococcoidia bacterium | reverse complement strand
TGCGCGACCTCTTCAACGTGTTGCGCGAGCGCGAGGAGCCGCATGGCCTCTCCGACCGGCTCGCCCGCTACGTGGACGGCAGCCTGGGACGCGTCTTCTCCGAACGCACCACGACATCCCTCGACCGTCCCTTCGTCGTCTTTCAGATGCGCGATCTCGAGGAGGAGCTGCGCCCGGTCGCGATGTACGTGATCGCGGACCATGTGTGGCGCGAGGTCACGCGCAGGCCGCGGCCCCGGATATTCCTGATCGACGAGGCCTGGTCGCTGGTGCGGCACGCCGACGGCGCGCGCTTCCTCGCGGACATGGCGCGGCGCGCGCGCAAGCGGTGGCTTGGCCTGACCACGGTCACGCAGGACGTCGAAGACTTCCTGGGCTCCGCTGAGGGCCACACGATCCTCGCCAACAGTTCGGTCCAGCTGCTGATGCGACAGGACAGCTCGACGATCGGCGTCGTCGAGCAGACGTTCGGCCTCTCGCGCGGTGAGCGCGAGTACCTGCTCGGTTGCCGGCGCGGCGAAGCGCTGTTCCTCGCGGGCGGCAACCACGTGGCGCTGCGCGTTGAGGCGAGCGAGCTCGAATATGCGCTCGCGACCACCTCGCCCGCGGAGCTCGCCCGCCAGCGGGAGGAGGGTCGCGATGACCGTTGACGTCGAGCGGATCAAGCGGGCGTACCCCATCGCCGACGTGATCGCGGCGCATGGCGTCGCCCTGCGCCCGACGGGCCGGCGCTTCATGGGACGCTGCCCGTTCCACCACGACGACCGCCCGAGCCTGGTCGTCTACCCCGACACGCGGAGCTACTACTGCTTTGGCTGCGGCAGCGGCGGCGACGTGATCGACTTCATCCGGCGCACACGCGACCTCGGGTTCGCACAGGCCATCGCATACCTCGGCGAGCAATCGCCGCCACCGCCAGCACCGCCTGCGCCAACGCATCAGACGCCGCAGACGGTGCGGCTCTCGGTGGACGACCGGCTGATCCTCACCGCGGCCTGCGAGCTGTATCACGAGGCGCTCTTCCAGACGCCGGAAGCGCTGCGGTACCTGGAGGAACGACGCGTCCCGCTGTGGCTCGCACGCCGCGCGCGTCTCGGATACAGCGACGGCCGGTCCCTGCTCGCGTATCTCAAGCGCCGCCGTCTCAGCGTCCGCCGCGCGGTCGAGATGGGGCTGTTCTATCCGGATCGCCGCCCGGGCCGTGACGAGCGCGAGGCGCTGCGCGGACGGATCGTGATCCCCGACCTGCGGAGCGGCTACTGCGGGTGGATGACCGGGCGTGTGCTGTCCGGCGCGTCCGACCGCCCCTATCTCAACCTCGCCCTGCCCAAACCACTGCTCGGCTACGACGCGGTGCGAGGGCGCCCGCGGGTGATCCTGACCGAGGGAGTGTTCGACTGGCTCGCGCTGCTCTCGTGGGGACTCCCCGCCTGCGCCCTGCTCGGCACGCAGCCGGCGCCGCACGCCATGCGTCTGCTCGACCGCACCCGGTCGGTCGTGCTCGTGCTGGACAACGACGGTCCCGGCCGCGAAGGCGCGGCCAGCCTGGCGGATGCATTCGGCGATCGCGCCGCAGTCGTCGCGCTCCCTGAGGGTGTAAAGGATGTCAGCCAGCTGAACCAGCTGCCGGACGGCCGCGAGACCTTCTTCCAGTTGCTCGCTGAAGCCGAGAGGGGCGTGCGCGATGTTGCGGCGGCGCCGTGAGCTGTCGTTCGTGGCGGAGGTCGTGCCGCCCCGCGGGCTCGAGGGCAGCATGAGCGCGGCGCGCGGGATGCTCGGGGCGCTGGCCGGCGAGGCGCTGGTGCTCGATGTCACGTTTGGTGCGGACGGTCCACGCTGGTACGTCCGGAGTGAGTCCGCTGATGGTCTGGAGCGCGCACTCGCGCAGGTGCGCGCGGCGTACCCGCAGGCGGCGGTCGAGCGCGGGACCGGCGATCCAGCGGGAGGCGCTGACGGCGCGCCGACGGTCGGGGTGGAACTGCGGCCCGCTGCGGACGCGGCGTTGCCACTCCGCCTGGAGTGGCGTGGTGAACGCGACCCACTGGCCGGCGTCGTGGCATCCGTAGAGCCTGCGGAAGGCGAGCGAGTCGTTTGCCGTCTGGCGATCGGCCCCGCTCCGTCGCGGAGCAGCGATCGCATCAGACGGCGCGAGGAGCAGCCGTCCTACCAGCGGCGGCAGCACGAGGGATCGTCGACGAGCCTCGTCCCGCTGGCTGCGATGATGGCGGTGGCGGCCGCACTTCTTCAGGGGCGGCGCTGGTACGAGGCGGGCGAATGGTCGCTGATCGCCTCTGCTGGTGCGGCGCTCCTCGTCGGTCTTCCCGCGGTCGTCGCGGTGGCGGTCCGGGTGCTACGGGGGAAGGAGCCGGTCGGCGCGCGTGTCATCGCAGCGAAACTGACCGGCCCGCTGGTCGCTGCGCGTCTGGAGGTCCTGGCCTTCGGCAGCCACCCCACGCG
>SCVR01000164.1 GCA_004296805.1 Dehalococcoidia bacterium | reverse complement strand
CGGGCGGTGATACTCGTACGCCATGCCGCGCCCCCCCCCATCTAGCGGTTATCGCTGACCGCTTTCCGACGGAGTGTAACGACGCAGGTAGGCAGCCATAAGGCCGCGGTAGGGGGGGGGGTCAGCGCTTCCGCTCATACCCCAGGTTCGGCGCGAGCCAGCGCTCTGCCTCCGCGACTGACCAACCCTTGCGGCGCGCGTAGTCCTCGACCTGATCGCGGTCGATGCGGCCGACGCCGAAGTAGCGGGCGTCCGGGTGCGAGAAGTAGAAGCCGCTCACCGCGGCCGTGGGTAGCATCGCGAAGGAATCGGTCAGCGTGATGCCCGCGCGTCCCTCCGGGTCGAGGAGCGCCCACAGTGTCCCCTTCTCCGTGTGGTCCGGGCAGGCCGGATACCCCGGCGCAGGCCGGATGCCCCGGTACTGCTCCGCGATCAACGAGGCGTTGTCCAGCGCCTCGTCCGGCGCGTAGCCCCAGAACTCCCGACGCACCCGCTCGTGCAGCCGCTCCGCGAACGCCTCCGCGAGGCGGTCCGCGAGCGCCTTCAGCAGGATCGCTGAGTAGTCGTCGTGTGCCGCCTCGAAGGCCTTCACGCGCTCCTCGATGCCGATCCCCGCCGTCACCGCGAACGCGCCGATGTAGTCCTTCAGCCCGCTCGAGGCCGGCGCGATGTAGTCCGACAGCGCCGAGTTCACCGCGCGACCTCGACTGCGGGGTGTCTGCTGCCGGAGCGTGTGCACCGTCGCCGCGACCTGCGTCCGCGAGTCGTCCGCGTACAGGTCGATGTCGTCGCCGCTCGCGTTCGCGGGCCAGAAGCCGAAGACGCCGCGTGCCGTCAGCCAATGCTCGTCCACGACCTGCTTCAGCATCCGCTGCGCGTCCTCGAACAGCGCGCGCGCCGACGGTCCCACGGTCGGGTCATCGAGGATCTTCGGGTAGGTGCCCGCCAGTTCCCATGTCGTGAAGAACGGCGTCCAGTCGATCCGCTCCACCAGTTCCGCCAGCGGATAGTCCTCGAACACGGTGACGCCGAGGCTCTTCGGCACGGGCGGGGTGTACCCCTCCCAGCGCACGACCGCTGGATGCTCGCGTGCCTCCGCGATCGGCGTCCGGTCTGCCACCTCGTGCCTGCCGAGGTACTCCGCACGCAAGGCGTCGTACTCCGCGCGCACCTCAGCGGCGTAGGGGGCGGACTGCGAGGACAGCAGCCGCGACATCACCCCCACCGCGCGCGAGGCGTCAGCGACGTACACCAGCGGCCCGCTGTAGTTCGGCGCGATCTTCACCGCCGTGTGGGCCTGGCTCGTCGTCGCGCCGCCGATCAGCAATGGGCGCGTGAACCCCTGCCGCTCCATCTCACTCGCGACGTACGCCATCTCCTCGAGGCTCGGCGTGATCAGCCCGGAGAGGCCGATCGCGTCCGCCCCTCGCTCGATCGCCGTGTCGAGGATCTTCTGCGCCGGCACCATCACGCCGAGGTC
>SCVR01000163.1 GCA_004296805.1 Dehalococcoidia bacterium | reverse complement strand
CCAGTGGTGGCGACCTGACCGACCTGGGCACTCTCCGCAGTCGCTTGTTCTGAAGGCGTGGTCCGGGCGGTTGGAGCGAGCTGGCCAAACGCCAACATCCCCACGGCCACCGTGACACCCATTGCGAGGCTGCTGCGCATCAGGATCCGCTGCTGTTGCTGGTTCATTGTCCAGGGCCTCCCGCCCAACTGTTCACTATGGGAACGATCATCCCGCACTCTCGTTGTGGTTCCCTTTGGGACCAACGACCCCCGGCCTCGACTCTGCTCGCTTCGCTCAGGGCGCTATCCTTGGACGCATGCCTGAGCCCTCCCAGCCCGAGTCGTTACGCCTGACCGCGGAGCCCACGCTCCGGCGGCCGATCCTGATCGCCGGCTTTCAGGGGTGGAATGACGCGGGCGAGGCCGCAAGCAGCGCGGTCCGGTTCGTACATCGCCGATGGCGCTGTGATGCGCTTGGTGACATCGACCCAGAAGAGTTCTACGACTTCACCCAGATCCGCCCGCAGGTGCGTCTGGAGCGCGGCGAGCGCCTCGTCGAGTGGCCCCCCAATGTCTTCTCTTCGAAGCACGCCGAAGGCCTCGACCGCGACGTGATCCTCCTGTCGGGGATCGAGCCCCACACAGCCTGGCGCTCGTACATCGAGTGCATCACGGCGGTGTGCGAGAAGTTCAACGTTGAGGGTGCGATCATCCTGGGCGCGCTGCTCGCTGAAGTGAGCCACGCCCGCCCCGTCCGGATCACCGGCTCGGCGTCCGCTGACTGGCTAGCGCGGCCGCTCGGCATCTCCACCCGCACCCGGTCCACCTACCAGGGCCCCACGGGCATCGTGGGCGTGCTGACTCAGGCCCTCCGCGACAAGGGCATCGCCACTGCGAGCCTCTGGGCAAACATGCCGTTCTACATCCAGCGCACCCCCAACCCGAAGGGGTCCCTGGCGCTCCTCGAACGCCTCAACCGCGGATTCGGGTTCGGCCTCAACCTCCACGACCTGGAGGTCTTCGCCGCCCGCTTCGAAGCCCAGGTGGCCGGCGACATCGAAGAGAACACCGAGATCGCCGATTACGCACGTCGTGTTGCCTCGATCGCGGACGAGGAAGAGGACGACGACGAGGAAGCCCTCGACGAGCCCCAGACCTCCGAGGAACTCCCCGACGCCGCCTCGATGGTGGAGGACCTCGAACGCTTCCTCCGCGAGCAGCGCGGCCAGCAGGGGCAGCCGTAGCGTCGTCTCTGGCGCCTTGGATCCCTCAGGTGCTTGAGCCGAGTGAAACGGCGGCGTATCCTGCCCGAAACGCCCCCAGCGTTTGCTTTAAGTCCGGTCCTGTGAGGCCGGGAAGGAACGCAGATGCAGTTACGGACGCCATCCGGCGCCGTCCCATACCCGTATACGAAAGCGCCCTCCGGCGCTGACGCCTCCTCGCTTCCCGGGGAGGCGTTGTTGTCTCCCCCGACATGCGCCCACGAGGTGCTTCAGTGAGCCCGGGAGCCGCGGCCGGCATCGTGCTCGACGCTGATGGGATCCGTCGCGCGGTCCGGCGCATCGCCCACGAGATCGTGGAGTCGAACCAGGGAGCCAACGGGCTCGCCCTGGTCGGTATCCAGCGTGGCGGCGCCGTCCTCGCTCGTCGCATCGCTGACCAGATCGAAGCCATCGAGGGCACACGGCCACCCGTCGGCGCGCTCGACGTCACGCTCTACCGCGATGACCTCGCTCAGCGGGGGATCCAGCCTCAGCCTCAGCCGAGCGACCTCCCGAACATCGAGGGCAAGACGGTCGTCCTGGTGGACGATGTGCTGATGACTGGACGCACCGTGCGGGCTGCCCTCGATGGGATGAACGACTTCGGGCGGCCACGGGCCGTCCGTCTCGCTGTGCTCGTCGACCGCGGGCACCGGGAACTCCCCATCCGCGCTGACCTGGTCGGCAAGAACATCCCAACCAATGCGCAAGACGACGTGCGCGTGATGCTGGAGGAACTCGACGGGAGCGACGGCGTGATGGTCGTCTCCGGGAGGGTGACGAGATGACCGCTGAGACACCGACCCGGCCCCGGAACACCCAGCCCGCCGCCTGGCGGCATTCCGACATCCTCGACCTCGATGATTTCGACGTCGACGAGATCGAGACCGTCCTGTCGCTCGCGGACCGGATGCGCGAGGTGCTCGACCGCCGCATCGCCCGGGTGCCTGCCCTGCGGGGCTACACCGTCGTGAACCTCTTCTACGAACCCTCGACACGCACTCGCGCCTCGTTCGAACTGGCGGGCAAGGTCCTCGGGGCGGACGTGATCACGATCACCACGGCCACCTCGAGCGTAGTCAAGGGCGAATCGCTGATCGACACCGTGCGCACGATGCGCGCGATGCGGGCAGATGCCATCGTGATGCGCCACTCAATGGCCGGCGCCGCCTACCTCGCTGCGGAACACACCGATGCGGCGATCATCAACGCTGGCGACGGTTCCCACGCGCACCCGACTCAGGCGCTGCTCGACCTCTACACCATCCGCAAGCACGTGGGCGACCTTCGGGGCAAACGCGTGGTGATGGTCGGGGACATCGCCCACTCCCGGGTCGCTCGTTCCGACATGTGGGGCCTCACCGCCCTCGGCGCGGAGGTGGTGGTGTGCGGCCCGCCGACGCTGCTGCCGCGAGGCCTCCGCCCCGGCGACCGTCCGGCCCACACCGAGTCCGCGTTGCCACCCGTGATCATCGAGACCGAGATCGACCGTGCCATCGAGGGCGCCGATATCGTGATGGCGCTGCGCCTGCAGAGCGAACGCCAGCAGGGCGGCCTGCTCCCTTCGCTGCACGAATATTCGCAGTTCTACCAGGTGACTGCGGAGCGCCTGAAGCGCGCGAAGCCCAACCACTTACTGATGCACCCCGGCCCGAAGAACGAGGGCGTCGAGATCGCAGCGACGGTGGCGTCTGGGAGCGCCTCGATCATCGAGGAGCAGGTCACGAACGGAGTCGCGGTGCGGATGGCCCTGCTGTACCTGCTGTCCGGGCGGACTGAGTTGTCGGGCGAGGAGGCGCGCTGATGGCGACTCTCGCAATCCACAACGGGCGTGTGATCGACCCAGCCCTCGGACGGGACGGCATCGCGGACGTCGTCATCGTGGACGGCCGCATCTCCCGGGTCGGCCCGAACGAGGGCGACATGGTCGTTGAAGCAGAACGGATCGACGCGACCGGCCTCGTCGTCACTCCGGGTTTCATCGACCTCCACACCCATCTACGCGAGCCCGGCTTCGAGGGCAAAGAGACCATCCGCACGGGGACGCTGGCAGCGGCGCGTGGCGGCTACACCACCGTCTGCGCCATGGCGAACACCCGTCCCGCCATGGACAGCCGCGCCGCTATCGAATCCGTGCTCCGCGAGGCGGAGCGCTCCGGCCTGATCCGCGTGCTTCCTATTGGCTGCATCACCCGCGGCCGGGAGGGCAAGGAACTCGCGCCTGCGGGTGAACTCGCGGGTGCCGGCGTCGTCGCGCTCTCGGATGACGGTGACGCGGTGGCGGACCCGAGCCTGATGCGCCACGCCCTCGAGTACGCCACGCGGTGGGGGCTCCCCGTCGCGCAGCACTGCGAAGACCCGGCGCTCGTGCGCGACGGCCAGATGCACGAGGGCTGGGTCGCCACCCGCCTCGGCCTACGCGGGCGCCCGGCCAGTGCAGAGGAGACCTTCGTCGCGCGAGATATCGCCCTCGCTGAGCTTGCCGGCGGGCACCTCCACATCTGCCACGTCTCCACCGCGGGCTCGGTCGCCCTGATCGCGGCGGCGAAAGCCCGAGGCGTGCACGTGACCGCCGAGGTCACCCCGCACCACCTCACGCTGACGCACGAGGAGGTCGCCTTCGGCGGCGCGGACTATCGCAGCATCCGGTACCTGGCCAACGCCAAGGTGAACCCGCCACTGCGCGAAGAGACGGACCTCACGGCACTCCGCGCTGCCCTCCGGTCTGGTGTGATCGACGCAGTCGCGACCGACCACGCACCGCACGGCCAGGGTGACAAGGAGATCGAGTTCGACTTGGCCGCACCCGGCCTGACGATGCTCGAGACCTCCTTCGGCCTCTGCATGAAACTCGTGCACGACGGCGACATCGACTTGCCCACACTCATCGAGCGCATGACCATCGGGCCAGTGCGAGCGTGGGGCCTCGATATCCGAGCGGGATTCGATGGCCTCGGCACGCTGGCACCGGGCGCGCCCGGCGACGTGGCCATCCTCGATCCGAACGCGGACTGGGTGGTCGACCCGGCGTCATTCGCGTCGAAGGGCAAGAACACTCCCCTGGGCGGGCGCACCCTGCGCGGCCTAGTGGTGGCCACCGTCTACGACGGGCGTCTGGTGCATGAGACGGGACGGGTGGTCACGCTGTGAGTCTGCTCCGCACCACGGAACGACCTCGTGCGCTCCTCGTCCTCGCGGACGGGCGGGCGTTCGATGGCGTCGGCGTGGGAGCCGCGGGCCATGCGACCGGAGAGGTCGTCTTCAACACCTCGATGTCCGGTTATCAAGAAGCCCTGACTGACCCCTCCTACCGAGGCCAGATCCTGACAGCGACGTTCCCGTTGCAGGGGAACTACGGCATCGACCAATTCTCCGACGAGAGCCGCGAGGTACAGGTGCGCGGGATGGTCGTCCGTGAGATGACCGACCTCCCATCGCACTGGCACTCGCGCAGCACGCTGCACCAGTACCTGGCGGACCGAGGCATCCCCGCGATCGCCGAGGTGGACACCCGTGCCCTGACCCGCCACCTGCGCTCGCGCGGGGTGGTCATGGGCACGATCACCCGCGACGAGACCGTCGACGAAGCCCTCGCACGATTACACAGCGAGCCGGACTACGCGGGCATCGACTATGTCGCCTCGGTGTCGACCGACGTGCCGTACGACTTCCGCGACCCGCGGGTGATCCTTGATTTGCCGGAGGACGGGAGTCCTCCGCCGCGAGTCGTGGTGCTCGACCTCGGCGTGAAGCGGAACATCATGCGGCTGCTCCGACAGCGAGGCGCCGCAGTGACAGCCGTCCCGTACAACTCGAGCGCCGAAGACATCCTGGCGCTGAGGCCGGACGGTGTACTCATCTCCCCGGGCCCCGGTGACCCCATGCTGCTGGACCACGTCGTGCAGACGGCCCGCGGGCTCGTCGGGCGGACGCCGGTGATGGGCATCTGCCTCGGTCATCAGGTCATCGGGCGCCTTTTCGGGGCTGACACTTACAAACTGAAGTTCGGCCATCGGGGGGCGAACCACCCGGTGCAGGACCAGCTGACCGGCAAGGTCTACATCACGGCCCAGAACCACGGGTTTGCCGTGGATGGCGACCGACTGGCCTCCGAGGTCATCGCCAGCCAGATCCACCTCAACGACGGGACCGTGGAGGGGCTCCAGCACCGCTCCGAGCCAGTCTTCACGATCCAGTACCACTCAGAGGCCTCGCCAGGGCCAAACGACACCGAGTTCCTGTTCGACAGGTTCATGTCATCCGTACGATCAGGCGACGCCGTCCGGCACGTCCGGTCGTAGGACGTCAGTAGCGAGGGGGACAGCATGGCAGTCAACGTTCGGCAGGCTGGCAAGGCCGACGCCGCGGCGATCGCCGAGATCATCACCGAACTCCAGCGAGAGCGGGAACCGGTCGGATTCCGTGGCGACTGGGACGAGGCCCGCGTCCTCCAGCAGATGGAGCGCCAGGGCGACGCCGGTTCGTACTTCGTGGTCGAAGACGGCGACCGAGGGGGGCGCATCCTCGGCTTCGCGTCGGTGGACTTCAACTCGGAAGACCCGGAGCAGGCGTCCTTCGGCGCGTGGATCCGCGCGGTGAACCGGCGACAGG
>SCVR01000004.1 GCA_004296805.1 Dehalococcoidia bacterium | reverse complement strand
TCGGGTAGACCGAGTCCGATGAGGTGGGGCGCCGAAGCCGCTTGCAAAGGCATCTAGAAAACGCCCCGGCTCCAGCGTCCCGTAGTCACCGTACCCCCTGCCCTGGCTGAGCGCTCAGGCAGCGGAAGCGCGAGCACGAAACAGGCCCCTCCGAAGAGGGGCCTGTTGTCATCGACCGAAGCCGAAGGTTGAGGTTGGAGGACTAGTAGCGGGAGCCGCCACCACCGCCGCGGGAACCACCGCCGCCGCCGTAGCCGCCACCGCTGCCGCCGCGGGAGCCACCGCCACCGCCGCCGCCGCCGTAACCACCACCGCCGCCGCCGTAGCCGCCACCACCGCCGCGGGAGCCACCGCCACCGCCGCCGCCGTAGCCACCACCGCCGCCGCCGCCACCGAAGCCACCACCGCGGCTCTCACGCGGCTGGGCCTCGTTGACGCGCAACGAGCGGCCACCGAAGTCCTTGCCGTCGAGGGCTGCGATCGCCTTCTTGGCGTCCTCGTCTGCCATCTCCACGAAGCCGAAGCCGCGCGGACGGCCGGTTTCGCGGTCGTTCGGGAGCGCGCACGACACCACGGTGCCGAACTGCCCGAACAACTCCGCCACTTCAGACTCGGTAGTCTGGAAGGACAGGTTTCCAACGTAAATGCGCTGAGTCAACGTCCACACTTTCAGCCAGCAACAACTGCTGGCACACGCCAAACCACCAGGTCCGGCAACCTACTTGTCGCTCAGAAACCAGGTGACCGCGGGTGTTTGGACCGTCGCACACAGAACTGAGAGTCCTGAGCATAGCACGGAACGGTCACGCGCATAGCGAATGGAATATCGAGCCGAGTCACGTGCAAGCTCACAGATTCAGACGCTATGTGAGTCGACGCACCCGCACTGCTGTGCCGTAGGCGCAGATCTCAGTCCACGTCGACCCGAGTTCGGAGGTGTCGAAGCGCATCGCGATAATCGCGTTCGCGCCTTTGGACTCCGCCTCCGCCACCATCCGCTCGACGCCCTGCAGGCGGCTGTCCTGCAACATGGTGGTCATGCCCTTGAGCTCACCACCGAAGAGCGAGCGCAACATCGAGCCGATCTGTGATGCGATATTCCGCGAACGGACGGTGAGGCCGAATACCTCGCCCATGACTTCTTCGACCTCATAGCCGGGGATGTCGTTCATCGTGACAATCAGCATCCAGAGCCTCCGTCCTGCGAACGGGAGTCTAGCCCCCCGCGATCTCGCCCATCGCCTCCTCCGCGGCAGGCCGGAAGGTGGAGCGGATCGGGACTTCGCGGATGGTGGCGGCAAGCAGTACCAGCACGCCGCCGATCGCAAGCGACACCACGAAGATGCGCTTGGTGCCCTGGGTCACGGCGTCCTTCTGCGCTGCGAGCGCCTGAGCCAGCACAGTCTCACCTCGGCCGTCCGGCAAGGCGAGGATCGTCGACCGGACGGCCGCGTACCGATTGGCGTCCAGCGCCAGCGTCGGGTCCTGGAACTGCGCATAGGCGGCGGCTGGCATCACATCGCGCATCTGGGCGGAGTCGTTGGTGAAGGTGTTGGTGTACGTCGAGGTGAAGATCACACCGAACACCGCGACCCCGACCACCTGCGAAATCTGCATGAAGAACTGGCGACTGCTGGTCGCCACGCCCATGAACTCGTGCGGGACGCTGTTCTGGATGACCACGGACATCAGCGGGCCGATCATCCCGCCCCCGAGTCCGGAGATGACCATGAACACGGAGATATGCCAGGGGATTGTGCCTTCATCGAGTGTGGTCAGCAGGAAGGCGGCCACGCCGGTGAGGACGGCCCCGAAGAGCACCGTGTACTTGAACTTCCCGGTCCGCGCGACGATCTGACCGCCGAGGATGCTGGAGACCAGCAGTCCGAACGCCTGCGGGGTAGAGATCAGGCCGGACTTCGTCGCGGACGAGCCCAGCACCGTCTGGATGAACGTGGGCAAGAACTGCACCGCACCGAAGAGCCCCGCGCCCGAACACGACACGATCAGGCAGCCGTAGACAAACATCCGGTTCTTGAAGAGGTGCAACGGCAGGATGGCGTTCGGGTGCCTCGATTCCTGCCAGAGGAACGCCGCGACCAGAGCCGTCGCGATCGTGAAAAGCCCGATGGTCTCGGGCGCGCCCCACCCGAAGCGCTCGCCCGCCCAGACCAACGCGAGCATCAGCGCTGTGGTCGCGACGCCGAGGAGCCCTGCGCCCGCGAAGTCGATGTCGCTGAGGCGCCCGCCCTTCTTCGTCATCGGCAGGTTCAGCCAGATGAACGTCATGGCGAGCGCACCGACCGGGAGGTTGATGTAGAAACACCATCGCCAGCCCGGACCGTCTGTCAGGAAGCCGCCAATGGCAGGTCCCGTCAGCGAGGCGATGGTGAACGAGGAGATGAAGTAACCCATGTACTTCGCACGCTGGAGCGGCGTGAACAGGTCGCCCATCGTCGCGAAGACGCAGGAGAATACGATGCCTCCGCCGACACCCTGGATGGTGCGTGCGCCAATGAGGAACAGCATGCTTGGCGCCGCCCCGGCCATGGCAGACGCGCCGACGAAGAGCGCGAT
>SCVR01000162.1 GCA_004296805.1 Dehalococcoidia bacterium | reverse complement strand
ACATCTACGCTTACCTCGGTGGATGTCGCGGGCTAGCCGCTGAGTCCCGCCACCGCTACTTCCGCGAAGTTCGTTGCTTCTTCAACTGGCTCGTCGACTCCGACTACCTCGAGAGAAGCCCGTTCCGCGGCATGAAGAACGTCCGGCTCCCTCAGCGGATCGTCCAGCCGCTCGCCCCGGAAGAGATCGGACGTCTGCTCGACGCGTGCGGCCCCGGCGAGATCGGCCTGCGCGACCGAGCGCTGCTGATGCTCCTCCTCGACACCGGCGCCCGCTGTTCCGAGGTCGTCCAACTCGAACTCTCCGCGGTCGACCTCGAAGACGGCAGGATCCGCATCCTCCACGGCAAGGGGAACAAACAGCGCGTCGTCCCGTTTGCGGGTACGTGTCGGGCGACGTTGGCCGCCTACCTCGACGTCCGAGGAAGTACGCCTGGCGCGCTCTTCGTGACCTCAAACGGGCACGGAGTGCTCCGTCCAGAGATTCCGCTGGGCGTGAACGGCCTGAAGCAGGTGCTGCGGCGATTGGGATCGCGAGCGGGGGTTACCAAGGTGCACGCGCACCGCTTCCGGCACACGTTCGCGACCTGGGCGATCCAGCACGACGCGCGCGAACTCGACGTGCAGTACCTGCTCGGGCATTCCTCGCCCGACATGGTGCGGCGGTACTCCTCGTCGTACCGTTCGGAGCAAGCAGCGCTGCGGCACGTAGCGTTCTCGCCGGCGGACCAGATGTTCGGAGTCGGGTGAACCGGATCGACCATTCAGAGCCGCGAATGTCTCGTCGCTGTATCGGGAACGAGTTGACTTCCCAGGCGTACTGAGTGATGAATAGTCTCGCAGCGACGGGAGCCAGCGATGCGCGAAGAACAAGTCGAGCCACGGTTCCTCGCGAACCGCGAGGTGCGCACCATTCCCGCTCGCTGGGAGCACCCACAGGACGAGCGGGGGCGCTACGTCCCGCTCCTCCCGGCGCAGATGCCCTCAGTGGGCGGTGCAGCGGAGATCATGGCCTATGAGACGACGAGCGAGGGTACGCCGATCTCGCCGGCATTCCCCGCCACCCCCGAGGGGCGACTTCAGTTGGTCCGATACTGCGCCGAGCACACCACGACCTTCGGGAAGCACCGTTCCGGCGAGGAAGCGTGGGCCGCGATCCTCTTCGGCGAGCACGCGACGGTCGGCCCAGACGGCGCCGTTCGAGTCTGACTTCAGGGGTGCGCCACCAGCCGCTGCCAGGCTGCTGATCTCTGAGCCGCGCGCAGTCGCGACCCGGACGCCGGTGCTGCGGTGACCACTCCTTAGACCACCTGCGGGGCGTTAGGCGCCCGCCTGCGAGCGTCCCCCGCGCTCGGTCCACATCGCGAGTGCAGCGTAGACCTCGGCGTGCGCGTAGTGGTCGCTAGTGCCGACCCAACGGCTCTCCCAGTTCCCCGAGGCATCGGGCAGGATCACCCGCCGCAGCGCCACCGCCTCGCGGTAATACTCGCCGAGACCATCCTTCACATGGCCGCCGAGTTGCCGCGCGTCGCTGGGTAACTCGTTCATCCCGGCGACGAACCGCGCCACGCTCTCCTCGATCGCTTCGTTGCGGTTCACCTTCAACACCCGGACGCCATACTCGGTCGAGCTCTCATGGCCCGGATCCTGCCGCCCGTACCGGGCGAGCACGACGCGGCCCGCGTGGCGCCGGGCAAAGTCCACGACCAGATGCGTCTCGGGCTGCATGTCCACGACGCAGCGCGTGACGCGAAAGCGCTCCAAGAGCGCCTCGACCTCCGCGATCGACCCGAGATCGTTCGCGTACCACAGCCGCGACGTGGGCTCTGGGCGGTCCTCTGCCGCGCTCGTCCGCTCGCCGCTCACCCCGTAGATCGAGGCGATCCCGAGCGGCGCCCGTCCGGTGTCCTTATCGATATAGCGTTCCGGGACGGACGCGTGGGAGCGCCGACGCCCGCTCGCCCGCCGGGCCGGTGGCGAGAAGCCACGCACCACGACGTGGAAGCGCGAGCCGACGTCGACGCCCATCACGCAGGCGGCGCCGCGATACTCGTCGACGCCGTACTCCGCACGGGCGCGGTCGAGGATGTCCATCGTGAGGCCGCTGCCCGGCGGTGAGAACACCTCGCCGAGGTCGCTGTTGTGGAACTCCTGGCGGGCCTGGGCGGAGACGGCACGGCTCGCCTCGACCATTGCTGGGATATCAGCCCAGCGGCTGTACAGCCGGTTGAGGTGATAACCGTGGATCCGGTCGTTGCCTGGGGCCTGCGCTGACCACCGTCCGGGCCATCCGACGTCGATCGGCGCCCGACAGCGGCGGCAGACGCGGCACGCACGCGCTTCGTCAACGTTCTCCGCCCACGTCAGCGGCTGTTCCTCGTCGCAGTGGCGGCAGCGCAGCAGGTAGTGGCGTTGGTCCGACTCCCGGTACAGCGCGTCTATGCCAGTCTCCGGGAAGCGGGGCGTTGAGATCACGCGGAGCAGCGGCTGCCGGCTGGAAGACAGGCGCTTCTGGGCGAGCGGGAGCGTCCCGTCCGCCATCTGGTCGAACTCGTCGAGCACGACGAGGTCGGCGTCGACGCTCGCGATCTGCCCGCGGTTCTCCGACCCGCGCATAAACAGCCAGCCCTTGCCGATGTGCTTCAGGCGTTTGCTGTCGGCGCCCTTGCGGCGCGGTGGCTCGGGCTGCAGTCGTGCTCTCAGCTCCGGGCTGTCCTGGATCGCGCGGTCGAACCGCTGCTGGGCGAAGTCGTCCATCTGGTTCTGCGTGGGCATGACATAGAGCGCGTTGCCGCGGCCAGCGTGCCCCGTGTCCGCCGTGAAAAGGGTCAGGTTGACCATCGCCTCGGTGAGCCCGACCTGCGCCGACTTCTTCACGACCACAAACGGATGTGGGTCGTCCAGGATCGCCGCGATCGCGGGGATGTAGTCGAACGGACGGTCAGCGACGAGGCGGTGCGCCATCGCCCACTTATGCGGGCTCGTCGGGTCGCGCCGCGCCGCCTCCTTCCACAACACCCTCCGCGAGTCCCAAGAGACGGTCAAATTCGTCATCGGTCAGTCGGTCCAATCGCGGGTCGGGCGCCGCGCGACTCTCGGTGCGTTCGGTGACATCGCCGCGGGCGAGGCGCTCCAGCTTCACCCCTTCGACCACGGCGCGGATCGCCGCGTCCGCCGTCACCGCTTCGGCGCCGAGCGTCGTCAGCCACTCCGCACCCTTCTGCTGGAGGAGCAAACCCTCCTTGGCGTGGCGCTCCGCCATCTCACGGATCGCCGCGATCCGGGCGCTGTCGTCAGCGTGACGGGCCTGCCGTTCGAGGTCGGCGATGCGGTCCTGCCAGTGGTAGCGCCGCGACCACTCCTCGAGCGTGCGCAAGGTCGGTGAACTCGCCTCGGCCGTGAGGGCGTCATGCAGCAGCCGCAGCGAGCGCTGGGCACCGAGCCGCCAGTACCGCTCGAACGCCTGCCGCACGCGCGTCCCCTCAGCCATGGTGGCGCTCCAGGTAACCCGCGCAGACGAGCGCGAGCGCCCGCCCACGACGGTTCGGGCCGCTGAGGCCTTCACTGGCTGCAACGACGGCCGCCTCGATGACCGGCTCGTCGTCCACCGCCACCGCGAACGAGATCAGGCGGGGGCCTCTCGCCGAACGCTCGGCCGCCGCCGCCGTCAGGTCGTCGAGGAGGCGCTCGCGGTCGACGTCGAGCAACGCCAGCGTGGCATCGAGCGTGCTTGCGTCCTCGGGCAGGAGCGAGCTGAGCAGGTCGCGCGGGACCAGCGCTTCCAGTTCGGCCAGGAGCTCCGCCCGCCGGTACGGGAGGTCCTCGCCGTGGAGGCGGTTGAGGGTCGCGAGCAAGAGGAGGGCGGTCGCGTCGTCACAGGGCCAGAGGAAGCAGGTCGCCTCCGCATGTCCGAGCAAGCGCAGCGCCCCGCTGCGCTGCGCGCCGTCGATGATCTGGTAGTCGCCCGCGAGTTCCGGATGCGCACGCACGACGATCGGCGGATAGCGCCCCGACCGCTCGATGTTGCGGGCGAGCGTGGCCAGCACCGCCTCGGCCATGACGTTGGGGTTGGCCGGGTGCGGGTGGAGCCGTTCGAGCGGGACGGTGAGCAGGCGCTCAGCGTCCCGCGACGATGAGGAACTCCTGGTTGGCACGGTTCTTCTCCTCTCGGGCCAATGACCGCAGGTGCGGATACGGGATGGCGAGCGCCCGGTGCACGGGGCGGTGTGCCCCGACCTGCGCAATCAGCGACTCGAGGCTGGTGCGGGGGCCGCCGTACGAGAGCACGAGCAGGGGGATGTGCATCGTGGCTAGGACGAGCTGGTCGATCGCGGGCGCGGCCCCAGGCGTCTCCGCCCCGCCCAGCAGGGCGTCGAGCGGTGCGTAGGTGCCGGCATATCCGGTCGTTCCGGCATAGGGAGGGTCGAGGTAGACCACGTCCGCCTGCGTCTCGGTGTGGGTCGTGAGGGCATCGGCCCGCCGGGCCTGACCCGATCCGGCGATCACGCCGGCGTTCAGTCGTTGTGCGAGCGCCCAGACTGCCGGTGACGCAAAGGCGCCCGGCACCCGCAGGTAGTGGGCGAGACGCCGTGAGGAGACGCGGTCGTACTCTCCCGTGGCGGCCGCACGGGCATCTGTCGCGGTGAGCATCGCCATCGGCTGACAGCGCAGCGCGAGACGGGCGACCAGCAACTGCAGCAGGCTGCGGCGAGGCTCAGGCAGGCATTCCGCCTGCAGCGCGGCGCGGGCCAGCCACTCCGCCTGCTCGGCGCCGAACACCGCGGGGACGAGCGCATCGAGGCGTCCGTCGCTCGGGACCTGTCGGTCCAGGCCGAGGCCGCGTACGTCGGCCGGGGTGAGGCGCGCGCTGGAGTTGGCGATCAGCGCGCGTGCCACCGTGGCACCGAGGGTGCCTCGGTCCGACGCGATGACGTGGAATCCGAGCGCCTTCGCCCAGAGCGCGACTGACCCGCCGCCGCAGAAGGGGTCGAGGAAGGTGCTCGTCGGCCAGCTGGCGCGCGGATGCGCCGCCGCGATCTCGGCGAAGATCAGGGGAGCAAGGCGGCGCTTGCCGCCGAGGTAGCCAGGAAGTGCGGAGAGAAATGGCGGCGACTGCATGCCGCCATTTCACACCCGGTTAGGCCGGTTTCTTTCCCGGTGACGTTCGCGGTGACATGCCGGCCGTGAGCTGACGGTGCCGGCGCCGGCGCCGGTCGGACGCTTTGCGGTCTTTGTAACAGTCGGGATGATCCGTTTCCCCGCAGTAGCGGGTGCGGAGCCGGGCCCCTGCGGGAAGAAGCCGGCCGCACGACGCGCAGCGTCGGGGGACGTACCCGGCGTGCAGCTCCCGAACGACCTGAAACCAGACATACCCGAGTAGCCCGTTCAGGACGGTCACCGGGAGCGGGCGTCGAATCTCGTCGAGGAACGTTTCGGACTGGTGGAGTTGCGCGACGGAGTTCGTGGAGACCCCCAACGCGAGTTCCATCGCGGTGAGGTATTCCTCATCTCCCTCGTGCACGCGGAACACGTCCCAGAAGGGAAGTGAGAACGGTGCCGTGACCTTGATCGCGCGCCGCGCGAGCATCGTCTCGGCACGGCCGCATGCTTCGGCGAGGTCGCCGCGCTCGATCATCGCCAGAATCGAATGCAGGCGTGCCCACTCGTCGAGCGCCTCCACCACCGCGGCACCGAGCAGGAAGATGTTCCACGGCTCGGGCCAGACCACGCCGAGAGCCGTGCCCTCGCGAGTGGTCGGCGTCAGGGCATCAGTCTCGCGCCACCCCCTCCGGACGACCAGCCGACGGCCGCCGTCGGTCTCCTCGATCCGTTCGACCGCGCCCTCGAAGGTCAAGGGCATGATCTGCGGATCTCGATCCCTTAATTCCGCGACCGAGGTCTGAACTATGGAGGGTCTGGCGTTCGCGAATCGCTGCCAGAGGTCGGGGCGAAAACGTCCATCTGGGATGGCGGCGCTGGGACGAGTACGGCCGTGCCCGTCGACTGGAATCACCAACCGCCGATCACAACTCTTGAAGATCCCGGCGGAGGGGTCAGACGTCGGACCGCGCGAGACGAGGGTCGCAACGTGCTGGAAGTCGTCTCGAGCCATGCGGTGCGTGATCGGCAGTCGAGAGTCGGAGAAGAAGATGAACGCCGCCTGGGCGAGCGCCTCCGTCATGGCTGTTACCCCGTGTCTACACCCCCACGCGGATCCTAGCGCGACGGTGTTCTTGCCTGCTTGACTATCTGGCACGCGCGAGCGTCTATGTGGTGCGGCTGAGTCGACTCGGCCGGCCCTTGGCAGGCCCCTTGCCGCGATCCCACCCGCGCGCGGGGGGAAGCAGGAACAGCGCAGCCGGTCCCTACACCGCATCTGCACCGATCACGCACCGATCATTTCGAATCCGATGCCTTCACATTTGCCAGTAACGTTCAATTCCAAGAACTCACCGGCGTTCTTCCCAAGCAGGGTGTCGCGAGTTCGAATCTCGTCCTCCGCTCCAGCCTCGATTGAATAGAAGAAGCCCCGCTGAGCGGGGCTTCTTCGTGGCCTCGATCGCGAGCAACTGCTCTCGAAACAGAGGCCAAAGTGAAGGCCGCGACCATCTGCGTACTCAGCAGGTCTCGCTTTCTGATTCCCTCGGGATCCCACCGCCCTTCATGGCCCGACCAGCAGGACGTACACTCCCGGAAGAATCCTGAAGAGGCTTACGTGCGATGCCTGACCCTCGCCGCGAGGAGATCCGTGCGGCTATAGAACGCCCGATAAGCGGCGAACTATTTGAGCAATGCGCGTGTCGACTTCTTGCGAATTTCCATCCGTCATTGGTACCTACCCGAAGATTCCCCGCGAGGCGAGGTCGCTGACGGTCTCGGTGTCGAGACCCGCCTCGCGTAGAACTGCGGCTGTGTCGCCTCCGAGAGTAGGCGCGGGCGTGCGCGAGGCGACCTCGGCCCCACGAATGCGGAACGGGGTGTCCATCGTCCGGAAACGGACTCCACTCTCACGCTCGATCTCGACGAACCGGTGCGCGACCGCTGCCTGCTCGCTCGCGGCCACCTCAGGCAGTGTGGCAACCGGCTCCCAGATCAGGTGGGCGGCGTCAAGGATCGGCCCCCACGTATCGAGGGTCTTGGTTACAAAGATGGCGTCGATCAGCGAGGTGACTTCGCCGGCATTCTCGCGGCGCTGGGCGAGCGAGTTGAATCTCGTGTCGGCCTCCCACTCGGGCTGGCCGACCGCACGACAGAATGCAGGCCAGAAGCGATCCGACTGCGGCATCACCAGGATGAGCCAGCGGCCGTCACTGCAGAGGTACGTATTGGCGAGTGGGTTGTACGGCACACTTCGATGACGGATCTCGGGCTGCTGTCCGGTGATCAGCGTGCGCGAGTAGTCCGCCGCAATCGTCCACATACCCGCGGCGAACAGGCTCGCGTCCACGGTCTGGCCGATACCCGTGGTGTCTCGAGCGCGCAGGCCGGCGAGGATCGCACCGAACAGTGCGAGGCCGGCCGTGTGGTCACCCTGCCCACCCGGGAACAGACCCGGAGGACTACCCGGCTGACCGGAAATGCCCATGATGCCCGACTTCGCCCAGAACGATGCGTTGTCGAAGCCAGACCGCTCGGAGTCCGGACCGTCCAACCCGTACGCCGTGAGTGAAGCGTGGACGACACGTGGAGCCTCAGCGTGGACATCGGCCGCAGTCAGGCAATATCGCGTCTGCCGCGACGCGGTGAGGTTAGTCAGGAAGATGTCCGCGCCGGCACACAGCCGACGGACCAGCGACGGGCCCTCCGCTTGCTCGAGGTCCACGACGATCGAGCGCTTGC
>SCVR01000023.1 GCA_004296805.1 Dehalococcoidia bacterium | reverse complement strand
ATCATGAGGGAGGCGCTGACCGAGTACTCCACCCAGCGCGCGTAGTTCCGCCGCTGTCCGAGGTTCCGGCAATACCAGCCGAAGATGCCTGGCAGCACGAGGGACCAGTGCGCTGCGGCAGAAATCAGGACGAAGGATGCAACGGCGGGCCCAATCGGCAACTCGAACAACTGATGCGTCGCGACCGGCCCGCTCCCGGGCGGGCCCTCCATGAATGTGGCATGTACCGGGAGCGCGAAGTCGTTGCTCAGGGACAGGATGAGGATGCCCTGCCCGAGGTGCAGCGTGCCCATTAGGGCGTTGTAGAGCCGCAGCCGCCGAAACCTTGGGTCGGGGGTATCGCCTCGTTGCATCTGTACCTCGATTCGGGACAGCTCAACCGGACTCGACGGTTTGGCGTTCAACGAGAGGGCAGAAGCCATTCGCGCATTCAATCCGGGCGTCGTCGAGTGTACAGGCCGCCCACGACGCAACCGGCCTGGCCGATCGAGTCGGCTGCCCGAAGTGCCAGCGCTTCGAGGGCGTGGGCGGTGTTCACGAGACGCGTGGGGCGAGGACGGAGACACCTCCGGTGCTGCTCGGCGCGGCTCCCTCATCCGCCGCTCGACCTCCGCCAGTGGAGGTGGGTACCCCCGCTCGCCTTAGAGCAGGATGCGCGTCGGCGCGTCCGAGGGCTTCCGGCGGAAATCAGCGAGGATCGTCCGCCGCCGCCCGCGAGGGTCCTCCCACTCTTCGATGTGGCACCGGCCCGACGTTCCCAGAAGTGCCTCGGCGGCACGGACGTGCGAGACAGCCTCGGCGCGCAGTTCCGTGTCGGCGGGAAAGTGCTGTTGGAGGTGCAACGCCTCGTGCAGTTGCGCCACGCCAATACGCAATGACCAGCCGAGGATCATCTGCGCCCAGCCGAGGTGAAAGACCCGGTCCGCGAAGACGAGCGGGTACCGCTCATGACTCGCCCCCTCGGCGACGAATAACGCAGTCGGCCCAAAGTTCGGCCTTGAGAGGTCGGAGGCGGCTCGGTAGATCACGCGCAGGTTCGGATCGCCTGCGATCGACTCGCCAGAGAAGTACTGGCCGAGGCCGACCTCGATCGAGCGGGTCGGCTCATGCCGGCCGTACGCCTCGTGCGTCCAGCGCCGCCACTCGTCCATCTCGTTCGTGATCCCATGCTGCGCCGCCACCATCTCGACCGCATTCCGCACCAGTGGGATGGCGGACTGGTAGGCCCCACGCCGCACGAGTGCGGCGGCGTCCGACAACAGGAGGAACGAACGGCTCCACAGGCCGGCGTACGCCGCCATCGTCATCGTGCGCGCAGTCGTCTGATACCCCGCTGCCGCGATGCGTGCCTGCAGGTGCAGGTTCGCCTCCAGCAGTGACCACTCCTCCGAGCAGACGAAGCCGGTCTGGCGCCAAGCGTCTTCCTCGACCTCATCCAGGCCCTCAGGTTTGCCGGGGAGCGCCCAGCCGGGGAGCACGCGCATCCCGGAGACGCGCTGCGGCGGGTCGGCGATCCGCAGAGGCGGGTGGTCGTGCCCGTCGTGTGCCGTCTCGCCGGTCGTCATTGCGTTCGCCTAACGCCGGAATGCCGAACGGCCGGGGTAGATCGCGGCTGCGCCGAGTTCTTCCTCGATCCGCAGGAGTTCGTTGTACTTCGCGTTTCGATCAGAACGAGCCGTTGCCCCCGCCTTGATCTGACCGGCACCGGTCGCGACGGCGATGTGCGCGATCGTGGTGTCCTCGGTCTCGCCGGAGCGGTGGGAGATCACCGTGCGGTAGCCGTTCGTCTGTGCCAGCCGGATCGCCGCCATCGTCTCGGTCAGCGTGCCGATCTGGTTCACCTTGATCAGGATCGCGTTCGCCGTGCCCTCGTCGATGCCGCGCCCGAGGCGCTCGATGTTCGTCACGAAGATGTCGTCACCGACCAGTTGCGTAGTCGCGCCCACGCGGTCGGTCAACTGTTTCCAGCCGTCCCAGTCGTCCTCGGCCATGCCGTCCTCGATGGAGATGATGGGGTAGTCCCGGCACCACTCCGCCCACAGGTCCACCAACTGCGCGGCCGTTGCCGTCCGCCCCTCGCGCTTGAGGTCATAGATCCCGTTGCGGAACAGCTCGGACGCGGCCGGGTCGAGGGCGATGGCGATCTCGTCCCCCGGACGCCGCCCCGCGGTCTCGATCGCCTGCATCAGCAGGTCGCAGGCGGCGCGGTTAGTTGCCAGCTTCGGTGCGAAGCCGCCCTCGTCACCGACGTTGGTGTTGTGGCCCTGCTCGTGCAGGATCTTCTTCAGAACCTGGTACGTCTCAGCAACCCAGCGGATGCCCTCTCGGAACGAGGTTGCGCCTACCGGCATCAGCATGAACTCCTGGAAGTCCGTGGAATCGGAGGCATGCG
>SCVR01000161.1 GCA_004296805.1 Dehalococcoidia bacterium | reverse complement strand
GCGCGCCGGACTTGGGCAAGTTCAACGCCGGATCGGCGCCCGCAGCCAGCGTCTCCGCCCTGTGCTTGCGCAAGAACGCGGCCCGGTTCCCACGGAGGTTGCAGTTCCCGAGGAGCTCGAAACCGGTCACAACGCCCTCGCAATTCGGGCGCGCGCAACTTGGCGAATCGCTCGCAAACGGCGCTCCAGCATCGTCCTCTGCCGATCGCGGCGACGGAAGCGCTGATTGTCTTGGCGCGCGGCTCGAGTCGCGGATCGGTTGCAGGCGCCCCCAAGGAAAGACGAAGCGGACTCGCCCTTCGGTGGAAGAAGGATCCCGGCAGAGCGGTCGGTGCCGGTGTCACAGCAAGGCGAGATGGATTCGCGGCTTCATGTCACTGCCCCGTCCCACCGCCAGTTCCGGATCTCGGCCATGTCATCGCCGTGGGATCGGATGTACTCGCGGTGCTCTGCCAGCTTCTCTTGCATCCTTCGCCTGACATCGGCCGCGTGAGTCCCGAGCTGCGGCAGCCGGTCAACGACGTCTTCGACCAGATGGAACCGATCGAGGTCGTTGAGCACGGTCATGTCGAATGGCGTCGTGGTGGTGCCCTCCTCCTTGTATCCCCGCACGTGGAGATTCCGGTGATTGGTGCGGCGATACGTCAGGCGGTGGATGAGCCACGGGTACCCGTGGAACGCGAACACGATGGGCTTGTCGGTCGTGAACATGGCGTCGAACTCGCGGTCCGAGAGTCCGTGGGGGTGCTCGGCAGGCGGCTGTAGCTTCATCAAGTTCACGACATTGACCACGCGCACCGCGAGGTCCGGGAGATGCTGACGCAGCAAGCTCACCGCTGCCATCGTCTCGAGCGTCGGCACGTCTCCGCAGCAAGCCATCACCACGTCAGGGTCCGCCCGGCGTCCGGTACTCGCCCACTCCCAGATGCCGATCCCAGCCGCGCAATGCTCGACGGCCTGGTCCATCGTCAGCCACTGCGGCGCAGGCTGCTTGCCGGCGATGATGAGGTTCACGTAATGGCGGCTTCGCAGGCAGTGGTCGGTGACCGCGAGCAGCGTGTTCGCGTCCGGCGGCAGGTAGACCCGGATCACCTCGGCCTTCTTGTTGACGACGTGGTCGATGAAGCCAGGGTCTTGGTGCGAGAATCCGTTGTGGTCCTGACGCCAGACATGGGAGGTCAGCAGGTAGTTGAGTGATGCGATAGGCCGCCGCCAGGGAATTCCGCGACTGACCTTCAGCCACTTCGCATGCTGATTGAACATCGAGTCGACGAGGTGGATGAAGGCCTCGTAGCACGAGAAGAACCCGTGACGGCCGGTAAGCAGGTACCCCTCGAGCCAGCCTTGGCAGAGATGCTCCGACAGCACCTCCATCACACGACCGTCGGGCGCAAGATGGTCGTCGTCCGGGCCCAGGTGCCCGAGGAAGACTCGGTTGGTGGCCTCGAACACGGCGTTCCAGCGATTCGAAGCGGTCTCGTCGGGGCTGAACACGCGGAAGCTCTTCGGGTTCGCTCGCACGACGTCGCGAATCAAGGCCCCTTGGATGCGAGTCGCCTCGGCATCGACGGCACCGGGCGCGGACACGTCGACCGCGTAATCACGGAAGTCCGGCAGGGAGAGATCGCGCAGCAGCAACCCACCGTTCGCGTGCTCGCTCGCACCCATGCGACGATTTCCCTGGGGTGCCAGCGCGGCCAGATCGGGACGCAATCGACCAGCCTCGTCGAACAGGGTCTCGGGGCGATAGCTCCTCAGCCAATGCTCTAGCAGCCGCAGATGATCGGGGCGGTCGAGGTCGGCGATCGGCACCTGATGTGAACGGAACGTTCCCTCGATGGGCTTGCCATCGATCTCCTTCGGACCCGTCCAGCCCTTCGGGGTCCGCAGCACGATCATCGGCCAGCGCGGACGGGTCACGCTCGTGGCTGCTCGTGCTTCCTCCTGGATGCAGCGGATGCGAGCCACGACCTCGTCGAGCGTCGCCGCCATCACCTGGTGTAGAGGCAGCGGGTCGTCCCCTTCGACGAAGTACGGCTCGTAGCCGTGGCCGCGGAAGAGCTGGGCGAGCTCGTCGTTCGGGATCCGCGCGAGGACCGTGGGTCCGGCGATCTTGTGTCCATTGAGGTGCACGATCGGGAGGACGGCTCCATCCCGCGCAGGATTCAGGAACTTGTTCGCTTGCCAGCTCGCGGCCAGCGGTCCAGTCTCTGCCTCGCCATCGCCGATGACGCAGGCCGCGATGAGACCTGGGTTGTCGAAGACCGCGCCGAACGCGTGGGCCAGCGAGTAGCCGAGCTCTCCGCCCTCGTGGATCGAGCCCGGGGTCTCCGGCGCCGCGTGGCTGGGGACGCCTCCTGGAAAGGAGAACTGGCGGAAGAGCGCGCACAGGCCGGCTGCGTCCTGTGTGATCGCGGGATAGATCTCGGTGTAAGTGCCCTCGAGGTAGACGTTCGCAAGCACCGCCGGACCGCCGTGCCCGGGCCCGGTCACGAAGATCATGTCGAGGGCATCGCGGCGGATGACACGGTTCAGGTGGAGATAGACGAAGTTCAGGCCTGGGCACGTTCCCCAGTGACCCAAGAGGCGCGACTTGACGTGCTCACGACGGAGCGGCTCGCGCAAGAGCGGGTTGCCTTGCAGGTAGATCTGGCCAGCCGAGAGGTAGTTCGCCGCTCGGAAGTAGGCGTCCATCCTGGCCAGCACGTCGGGAGTCAAGGCGTCCTTCATCGCTTCGTCTACGCGGTACTGCTGGTGACCAGGGAGCAGGTCTCACGTGCGATGATTCGCTCTTCGTCGGCCGGTACGACATGGATGCCCACACGCGCCTCCGCGGGGGAGATCCTGCCCCCGCTCCGCGCGGGTTGCGCATTGAGGGAAGCGTCGATGGCAACGCCGCACCACTCCATCCCGCAGCAGACCGCCGCGCGGGCCGCGGCCGAGTTCTCGCCAATGCCTCCGCTGAACAGGACTGCATCGACCCCGCCAAGCGCCGCGATCATCCCCGCCAGGTGCTTCTTCGCGCGGTAGGCGAAGAGATCGAATGCGAGGCTCGCACGCGGATCGCCTCCATTGCGCAACTGCTCGATCTCGCGCATGTCCCCTGAGCGGCCCGAGATGCCGAGCAGACCTGAACGTTGGTTGAGACAGCGTACGACCTCGTCGGCGGTCGTGTGCTCGGCCCGAGCGAGGTAAGGGATCAACGAGGGGTCGAGATCGCCGGACCGCGTGGCCATGACGAGTCCCTCCAGGGGGCTGAAGCCCATCGACGTGTCGATTCCCCGCGCTCCCCGGATCGCCGTGACCGAAGCGCCGCTTCCCAAGTGCAGCACGACCAGTCGCTGATCCGCTGCGTGCGCCCCAGTCCTGTGCGCGTACTCCGCCAGGACCGATGTGATCGCGATTCCATGGAATCCGAAACGACGGATCCCGTGCCGCTGCGTCAGCTCGTGCGGGATGGCGTATGTCCTCGCGGACGCCGGCATGTCGACGTGGAAGGCGGTGTCGAAGACGGCGGCGATCGGGAGTCTGCCGCGGAATCT
>SCVR01000160.1 GCA_004296805.1 Dehalococcoidia bacterium | reverse complement strand
CTCGGATATTCAGCCTCCGGGAATGGCTATTACCTCGCAGTTAGCGACCGGCTTGCGCTAACGCACTAGCGCGCCGAGCACCCAGCCCTGAAGTCAATCCGGCGCGCTTTATCAAGCGGTCGGGTTGACTTTGCCTGTTCGCTCAAGCATAATGGTCAGTATGAACCGCCTCAGCCAACAGCAGCGCACCGCCGTCCTACAGGCACTAGTCGAGGGCAACAGCATCCGTGCGACGTGCCGCATCACGGGCACCGCGAAGGGCACCGTTCTGAAGTTGCTGGCCGACGTTGGCCCGGTCTGCGCTGCCTTCCACGACGACCGCGCGCGGAACCTCAACATCCGCCGCGTCGAGGCTGACGAGATTTGGTCGTTCTGCCACGCGAAGGCGAAGAACGTCCCCGACCAATACAGCGGGGTCTGGGGCTACGGCGATATCTGGACGTGGACGGCGATCTGCCCGGACACGAAGTTCATGGTGTCCTGGCTCGTCGGGATGCGTGACACGGTGAGCGCCACGTTCTTCATGAACGACGTGAAGTCCCGGCTGGCGGGCCGTGTCCAACTGACCACGGACGGCCACCGCCCGTACCTACAGGCCGTTGAGGACGCCTTCGATGGGGACGTGGACTACGCCGTCCTCGTGAAGCTCTACGGGGACGAAGGCAGCGGCCCGAGCAAGCGCTACAGCCCCGGCGTGTGCATCGGAACGAAGGAACAGGTCGTCACCGGAGCGCCGAAGTCCGCATGGGTCAGTACGTCGATTGTGGAGCGGTCGAACCTCACGCTCCGTATGTCCTGCCGCCGCTTCACCCGCCTGACCAATGCCTTCAGCAAGAAGGTGGAGAACCTGGAGCACGCCGTGGCGCTGCACATGTGGCACTACAACTGGGCGCGTCCGCACTCCTCAATCCGTGGCCTGACCCCGGCTCAGCGCGTCGGTGTCGCTGACCGGCGCTGGACGCTCGCTGACCTCGTGGAAATTCTTGAAGAATCCGAGCGGTCAAACTGACCCACTACCCGCAATTGAGTGGCGCTCTCCCGGGCGCTACGCTCCGGCTCCGCCGTACCGGCGTTTGAGTTATCCACAACCTCGGATCGAGCAGCCGCCGCCTCTGGCGCTGATGGGCCCCGCCACCGGATGTTCACCAAGCGGATCGGCATCGACCTCGGCACTGCCAACGTCCTCGTGTATGAGGCGGGCAAGGGCATCGTGCTCGACGAGCCCGCCGTTGTCGCCATCGCCGAACGCGACAACACCGTAGTCGCGGTGGGTGAAGAGGCGCGCGCGATGGTGGGGCGGCACCCGGGATCGATCCAGGTCATCCGACCGATGCGTGACGGGGTGATCGCGGACTACCTGATCACCGAGGCGATGCTGCGGTTCTTCATCCAGCGCGTGATCGGGCGGTTCAACATCGTGCGGCCCGAGGTGATGATCTGCGTGCCCGCTGGGGTGAACTCCGTGGAGCAGCGCGCGGTGCGGGATGCGGCCGAGGCCGCGGGGGCGCGGCGTCCGGCGCACCTGATCCCGGAACCGCTGGCCGCCGCGATCGGTGCCGAGATCCCGGTGGGGTCACCCCGCGGGCACATGGTGGTGGACATCGGCGGCGGGCGGACCGAGGCAGCGGTGATCTCGCTGTTCGGGATCGTGGCGGCGGAGTCCGTGCGCGTGGCGGGCGACCGGCTGGACGACGCGATCGCGCAGTACATCAAGCGACGCCACAACCTCGCGATCGGCGAGCGCACGGCGGAGGAAGTGAAGATCCAGATCGGGTGCGCAGTGCCGATGGACGAAGAACTCGTCGCTGGCGTGCGCGGGCGCGACCAGATCACGGGGTTGCCTCGGACGGTGCAGATCCGGTCCTCGGAGGTGACGGCAGCGATCCA
>SCVR01000159.1 GCA_004296805.1 Dehalococcoidia bacterium | reverse complement strand
GGCGCGGAGTGTCCTCCATGCGCGCACCCGCGCCCTCGATCTCGATGATGCGCTCGAACTTCTCCGGAAAGACCCCCGCAGACAGCAGCGTGATCGCGCCACCGAACGAGTGGGCGACCACCCGCACCGGTCCACCGATCAGGTCGATGAGCGCGACGAGGTCCATGATGTGCTCGGCGAGGGTGTACGTGCTTCCCTTCGCCCACTCCGAGTCCCCGTGGCCTCGGAGGTCACACGCGAAGACGTGATACTCGTCCCGAAACGCCTCGGCGATCCGGTCCCAGTTGCGCGCGTGGTCTCGGCCGCCGTGTACCAGCAACAGCGGTGGGGCGTCTGCGTCACCCCATGTCCAGTAGGAAAGCCGAAGCCGCTGCGACTGGTAGAAATGCTGCCACGGCTCCGCCACCACGACCTCCAGATACCGCCTCGACTCGCTCCGGGCGAGCGTACCACCGAGGCTGGACGTGCTCGTGCGCACTGCCGTTGCCCTCGCGCGCGCCCCCTCGTACCGTCGGCGCGTGACACCCGAAGAGCTCGCTGCCCTGCCCGAGTACGTCCGCGCGTTGCTCCGCCCGGAGGCGTACCCACACCACCCGTCTGAAGTCAGACTGACGCAGACGCACCTGTCATACGTCTTCCTCGCGGGTGATCTCGTCTACAAGACGAAGAAGCCCGTGGACTTCGGCTTCGTCCAGCAACTGGACCTGGCCACCCGCGAACGCTTCTGCCAGAACGAGGTCTCCCTCAATCGTCGCCTCGCGCCCGACGTCTACCTCGATGTGTCGCCAGTCGTCCGGCGCGGCGACGGCACCATCGCAGTCGACGTCCCAATGACCGAGGGCGAGGTCGTCGAGTGGGCCGTGAAGATGCGCCGCCTCCCCGAGGGCGCCACGCTCGATGTCCTCGTGCGCGAAGGCCGCGTGCCCTACGACATGGCCGACCGCCTGGTCGCACGCCTCGTCCCCTTCCACGACGCGGCACGGCGCGTCACCCCCGATCCGGAGTTCGCCGGCGCTGCAGGCGTGCGCGGGTGGTGGGCCCGTGAGTCGGGCGAAGCAGCGGGGTTCGTCGGATCTACGTGGCGTGTCGAAGACGCGGAGGCGCTGCGCTCCTTCGTCGCCCGCACCCTCGATCGCGAGGGTCAGGTGTTCGATGACCGCCTTGCAGCCGGACGCGTGATCGAGGGCCACGGGGACCTGCAGGCGAAACATGTGTATGTCCTCGGCCCGCGTGTTGCTGACATCGTCATCGTCGACTGCATCGAGTTCAGCGAGTGGTTCCACTTCCGCTATCAGGATGTGGGATACGACCTCGGCTTCCTCGCAATGGATCTCGAAGCGCAGGGTGACCCCGCGCTCGCGGACGAGTTCGTGGGGCGCTACCTCGCCTCTACGCAGGACGAGACCCTGCCCCTCCTGCAGCCGCTCCACCGCGCCTTCCGCGCCTTCGTGCGTGGGAAGGTCGAGTCGATCGGCGCTCATGCCCCGGAAGTCCCCGCCGACCAACGAGCCGCACTGGCTGATTCAGCGGCGCGGTACTTCCGCCTCGCTTCCACCTACGCCGCGCGCTGCGTCGCCCCCTGCGTGGTCGTGCTGTGTGGGCCGTCTGGGACCGGCAAGTCCACCATCGGCGGCGCACTCGCATCGAGGATCGGGGCGGCGATGATCTCGTCGGACGCCGTTCGCAAACGCCTTGCCGGGCTCGACCCACACACCCGCATCCCGGACGCCTACCGCTCTGGCCTCTACGCCCCCGAGATGACTCAGCGCACCTACGAGGAGATGCGCCTGCGCGCTGCCGACCATCTCGCGGACGGGCACGCCGTCGTCCTCGATGCCACACACAGCCGCACAGAGGACCGGGCCGCTGCCATCGCGGTCGCCCGCGCCGCTGGCGTCCCAGTACTCATCGTCTCGCTGACGTTGAGCGACGACGCCGCACTTGCCCGGATCGAGCAGCGTCAGTCCGGGACTCTCACCACTTCCGACGCCACCCCGGCCATTTACCGCCAACAGGTCGAGCGCTTTGAGCCTCCGCGGCAGTCCGAAGGCCCGCTGCTGGTGATGGACGCTGCAGACGACGTTGGCGCCCTCGTCGACCGGATCGCGGAGGGGCTTCCGGGCCGGGCGTAACCCACACCCCTCGGTTCCCGGGGTGCCACACCCTCTAGCGTACGTAAGGGTGAGGTCGTACGCTTCGTGCCGCAACAGCCGCCAGCCGTCGAAACCCGATGCGATGCCGTCGATCAGCCTGCCCAGAATCCGGACGTTCGATTCCCTGAGCATCAGGGACTACCGGCTGTTATGGCTCGGCCAGGTCAGCACGAGCATGGGCCAGTGGATGGACCAGGTCACGCGTGGTTGGCTGATGTATCAGCTCACGGGCTCCGCCGCGGACCTCGGCTTCGTCACCGCGGCGCGAGGGCTCCCCATCCTGCTGTTCGGCGTCATCGCGGGCGCCCTCGCTGACCGCTCCGGGCGCAAGATGCAACTGGTCGTCGCCCAGGTCACCAACGCGATCCTGAACGTCACCCTCGCCACGCTGGTCATCACCGGCCTCGTCCAACCCTGGCACCTGTACGTGACCGCGTTCCTCGCTGGGACAGTGCAGGCCTTCCAGCAACCCGCCCGCCAGACACTCGTCAGCGACGTCGTCGGCAACGACCGGCTCATGAATGCGCTGGCACTCAATTCAGCGGCACTCAATGGCTCCCGCGTACTGGGGCCATCGATCGCCGGGGCGCTCATCGCCGCCATCGGTACGTCCGGCTCCTACTACGTGCAGGGCGCGATGTACGCGATGGCGACCGTCTGGACGTTCCAGATGCGCGTGCCAGAGCCACACGTCGACCGCATCGCCCGCGCCCGCGAGCCGTTCTTCAGCAGCATCAAGGAGGGCTTCGCGTTCGTGGCGAAGGAGCGCAACATCCGCTCGCTCATGATGCTCGCCCTCGGCCCCCTCACCTTTGCCATGTCCTACACCAGCCTCATGCCCGTGATCGCCCGGACCGTCTTGCACGGCGATGCCCGGACTCAGGGTCTGATCCTCTCGTGCGTTGGTGCCGGGTCGCTCATGGGAGCACTCGTCGTCGCCTCGATGCGCCGGACGTACGGGTACGGCGCACCGATGGTCATTGGGGCATTGTGCTTCGCCGGCGGTGTGTTCGCGTTCGCGTCGTCGCATGTGCTGTGGCTCAGTTGTGCTCTCGGCGTGGTGATCGGGTCGTTCAACGTGACCTACACCACGCAGAACCAGACGCTGCTGCAGGTGCTGGCACCCCGACGCATTCGAGGCCGCGTGATGAGCATCTATCTGCTCAGCCGGGGCACCGTCCCGCTTGGCGCCGCCGTGGCTGGTGTCCTGGCGAGTCGCTACGGCGCCCCCGCCTCGATCCACATCATGTCCGGGATCGCCATGGGCGTGATCCTGCTGGTCTGCGTGACACAACCGCAGTTCATCCGCCTCAAAGTCCCTCTCGCGCCCGACGCCGAAGAGGGCGCGCCCGCGGACACACCCCGCCGCCGGCGTCCGGAAGCCGTCTAGGCGCACCTCGCCCCACCAACGTCCCCAGCTTGAGGTGACCTCAGGCCTCACCCGGACGTCACAGACTGTCGTACGGTGGGAGCCACCCCGGCTGACTGGCCGGGAAGGGGAGGCTCCCATGGTCTGGTTCAGCTGGGTCGGTCAGGACATCGTGAGACGCATCGTGCAGGCCACACAGGTCATCCCGGGTGCACGCCGTCGGGGCACTGTCGCAGTTCCGCCCGCGCAGCGATCCGGGCCGCCTCAACCGCACACTGCTCCGCACGAACGGGAGATGCACGAACAACACCACGTCCACCCCTCCGACGATGAGGCACGCCGGCAGGAAAAGGGCTAGCGCGCAACGAAGCCGCCTCGTGGTGTAGCCTCGCCCGGCGTCGACGCTCGACGTCATCCTTGCGAGGAGCCCGCGCGTGCCTGAGAGCATCCCGTCTGACCTGATCGCCCTCCGCGACCGCATCCACGCCTTCGTGGAGGGTGAGCTGCGACCGCTAGAGGCCGACCTCGACATCGATGCGCTCGTCCCGGCGGAGGTCCGTCAGATCGTGCGCGAGCGTTCGAAGGAACTCGGGCTCTTTGGGATGACCCAGCCCAAGTCCGTGGGCGGCACCGAGGCGGGCCCGCTGGCGATGGTCGTGGCACGCGAGACCCTCGCCGCCGGGAACAGCACCCTCACGCGCTTCATCTTCGGCCCGGGCCCGGGCATGCTCGCACGCGCCGACGGGGACCTCCGAGCGCGATACCTCGATCCAGTCCTGCGCGGCGAACTCTCGGGCGCGTTCGCGTTCACCGAACCGAGCGGTCCCGGCGCGCCAGATCGCCCTACATGGGCGAAGCGCGATGGCGACGACTTCATCGTCACAGGCAAGAAGGCATTCGTCACCGGTGGCGCGACTGCGGACTTCTACCAGGTCATCGTGAACGTGGACGAGGACGCCAGTGGGCCTGGGGGTACAGCCGTCCTTCTGATCGACCGCGACGCTCCCGGCGTTTCCATCGAGCGTGCGTTCCAGAGCATGGAGGGTGGCGGGCACGTCGAACTCCGCTTCGATGGCGCTCGCATCTCGAAGGCGAACCTGCTGGGCAAGGTCGGCGAGGGGATGCCTCGCGCGATGGGGAACATCAACGAAGAACGCATCGAAGTGGCCGCTTCGGCCTGCGGCATGGCCATGTGGACGGTGGAGCACCTCACGCGCCACATCACCGGCGGGCACCGTGCGGGCGGCCGCCTCAGCGATCGAGAAGGCGTGCGTCTCCGTTACAGCGACCTGCGCATCGAGACCTATGTGGCCCGAGCGATGCTCTACCGCACCGCCCGGCTGCTGGAGTCCGGCGACGACGCGATCAACGAGGCCGCAGCTACCAAGGTCTTCTGCACGGAAGTCCTCGGCCGGGTGGTAGACGGTGCCGTCCAACTCGTCGGCGGCCAGGCGCTGATCGTCGGCCACCCATTCGAACGGCTATACCGCCGTGCGCGCTCCATGCGCCTGACCGGGGGCGCGAGCGACATCCTCCGTCTCAACGTCGCTCGGGGAATCATCGAGTTCAACGCGGGACGGCTGTAGCCGCCCGCGTGCGAGGGAGTCCGATATGCCAGGACCATGGCGCTACTGCCCAGTGTGCTCGATGCCGCTGACGACCAAGATGGAGGGCGGCCGCGACCGTGTCGCCTGCTCGGACGACAGCTGCGGCTTCATGCACTTCGGCAACTTCTCCATCGGGTGTGCGGGCGTCGTCATCCGCGACAACAAGGCGTTGATCATCCAGCGCGGCATCGAGCCGTTCCGCGGCTCGTGGCAGATCCCCGGCGGCTACGCCGAGGCAGACGAGCCGATCCTCGAGGCAGTCGAGCGTGAAGTGCGCGAGGAGTCCGGCGTCATCGCGAAGGTGCGGGATGTCGTCGGCTTCCGGCACTCGGTGGGCGGCTCCATCGGGGGCCCCGCCACCAACATCTACCTCGTCTTCCGCCTCGACTACGTCTCCGGCGAGCCGTCTGATGCCGACTCCGAGGTGATGGGCGCCGGCTTCTTCAGCCTTGAGGAGATGGAGGATATCCCTGGCGTACAGGGGCTCTCCAAATGGGCGATCCAGAAGGCGCTCGCGGTCGAGGAGTTCGGCCCGGGACTTGCGCCCGACCGCCTCGGTGGCCCCGTGCGCCCCGGGTTCTCCGTCTTCGGCCTGGGCGGCAACGCATTCACTGAAGAGGCGTAGCGAGGAGAGACCGATGGCAGGCGCAACACCCGAGGCCACCTTCCGCGCATGGGCGAAAGCCAACGTCGCTGCTGACATGGCCACATGGGCCACGCTCGTGACGGACGAGTTCACCTATGTCCACAGCAGCGCCAATTTCGAAACGAAGCAGCAGGTGATCGACGCCTTCAACAGCGGCCGTCGCTATCACGGCTGGGACATCAAGGAGATCGCGGAGCGCGCCTATGAAGGCTGCCGCATCCTGACTGGTACTGCGGCACTCACCGTCGGCAAGGTCGAGGCTCCGAACATCCTCAATCTGCGGTTCACCGCTACGGCCGTGCCTTCGCCAGACGGATGGCGCCTCGCGGCGCTGCAGACCACTCGGCTCCCCGACTAGCCTTCGAGTCCTGGCCTACAGCTCGTTCCGCATGTAGGCCGTGGCGAGCGAGTCCGCGTACTCGTTCCACAGCGACCCGTCGTGTGCCTTGATCCAGCGGATCCGCACCAGGGGACGTTCTAACAGCAGCCGATAGGCCTCCCGCACCAGTTCGAGGTTCTTCACCTCGCCATCCCGGCGCTTCCAGCCACTGCGTGCCCAGCCAGCCGCCCACTGCGTGAGCGTGTTCACCACGAGCTGTGAGTCGGTGTATACGTCCATCGGCTCGGACGGACCGAGCATGTTCAGGCCGGTGATCATCGCCGTGAATTCCATCCGGTTGTTCGTCGTGTGCGACTCGTGGCCATACTCCTGCGCGAGGATGCGCCCCTCCAGGACATAGACGGTTCCCCAGCCGCCCGGCCCCGGGTTACCGGAGCACGAGCCATCGGTGAAGATCCCCGTCTGAGGTCCCGCGCTGTAGCGCTCGAGCACCTGGGCTAGGGTCAGCAGCGTTGCCGGAGGCCCGCTTCGACGCACCCCGCCGCTTGCACCCCCACCTCGATAGCCCGAAGCGCGTCCGGCGTACCTACTCAAGAGAGACGCCGTTGTAGAGCATCTCCGGATCGCCCTCGAACACATCGCTCCGCAGGTCAGCCACCACCACGACAGGCCGGTCGGACACGATCACCACACTGCCCACCCAGTTGTCAGGTAACTTCCGCTCGTCCGTGGGGCGGAACGTCCGAGAGCCCTCGACCGGCACGGGCGAGTCAGGGAACAACCCGCGCGGGAACTGCTTCGAGTAGTACACGATGTACGCGTAGGTCGTGGAGCCGTCGAATGACGCCACTCGGAACGACGAGTTCCAGCCATTGCGCCCGCCGAATGGACCGTAATTCTTGTTGATGACGGGCAGCACGACCTGCCGCGACGCCTCACCCGGTGTGAACCCTCGGTAATCCGACAGTGATCCCGATGTCGACAGGCGCTGCACGACCACGGTGATCGGCTCGACCGCCTGGATGCGGACGCTCCCCGTGAACGTGGCGGGGAGCGCCCGATCTGCGGGGAGACAACCGAGGGTCGTAGCCTGCGACTGGTCGCAGGTCATCGAGCCGAACACCGTGACCTTGCTCTCGATTGAGACCTGGCCCCCAGCCCCGTCCCGGCCCTCGAACCGCAGCGTGACTTCGTTCGGCGCTCCCGGCGTCGCGCTGAAGATACGGAACCGGGTCGTGTATGAGGCGCCTGCCTCCTCCGTGTTCCGGTCGATCATCGGCAGCAAGACGACCCGGCTCGTCTCGTCCGACGAGAGCGCCCGGTACGTCGACAGCCCCGCCCGCACGCGATCACGCGTGTCCACAGCAACCGAGATCTGCTGGACGCTCGCGGCCACACCACCCGACGTCTGCTGCGTCCGCACGATCGCAGCACCGTCGAACCCGAACGGAGCGTTCATCGAGGTCTCGTCACGCACCATCGATGCGCGTGGTGCCAGGAACTCGCCCCCGCTCGGACAACTCCCCTGCGTCCCGCTCGGGTCGACCGCGGTTGCTGACAACCCACCAGAGGCGAAGTACTGGATCTGGACGCACGCCGGGGTGTCCTTGCTCGTGTTCTCGATCGTGATCCGTGAGACGAGGGCACTCGTGTTCGCCACCCACGGGAGGAAGTGCCGATCCGTGCCCGCCCCAAGCCGGAGCGAGTCACCGCCGAGTTGCAGCGTGCCGTCCGGCCGGATCAGGTCACGCGCCAACATCGCTACAAACGGCTGATCCCCAACCAGGTAGCCCGAGCCTCGATAGCCCTTCGGCAAAGCGTCGAGCGTCTGCTGGAAGAACGACCGCCCCGAGCCTGGCGAGATCGCGTCGCACACGCCTGCCTTTGGGCAACCGTCTTTCGCCGCCTGCGATCCATCGCGGTTGTAGAAGGTGAGGTCGAGCGTGGCCGGCTGCGTCCCGACGTTCTGCACGCGCAGCCACGAGTTCTCCTCGGCCAGCCGCGCCTGCTGAGCAACCCCGTGGTCAGGCGCCAGCGCGGCGACACCGACCGCAACGACCAGCACTAACGCCGCGAGCGCACGTCGAGAGAGCACGGAGCGTAGTTGAGGTGGGCGCAGCGCGTGCCGCAACCCTCGGCGCAGGAGCACCGGCACGTCGCCCAGCCTTCCATCCCCGCCGCGTACCGATGATACCGGTGCGCCCTGAATCAGGGGTGACGGGTTCTTGGAAGCCAC
The DNA here is from genome assembly GCA_004296805.1 of Dehalococcoidia bacterium. Lineage (GTDB taxonomy): Bacteria > Chloroflexota > Dehalococcoidia > UBA2979 > UBA2979 > SURF-43. The sequence continues at coordinate 314 of SCVR01000159.1, read as the reverse complement.
TGTGACGCGGTACCCACCGCCGCTCCTCGCCCTTCCCGAAGGCGGGTGTTACCCTCCCCGTCCGGGCCAGCCGAGGTCATCTCGATGCCTGCCCTCGGGGTGTAGCTCAGCTTGGCAGAGCGCTTCGTTCGGGACGAAGAGGTCCCCGGTTCAAATCCGGGCACCCCGACCACCACTTCCCGCCCGCCACAATCCAGCCTCCCCACCCCTCGCATAACATGCGTCCTATGCCTGACGCCGCCCGACCGCGCATCCTGATCACCCGCTCCGAGGACGACCCCGGCGAGCGCTGGGACAACTAAGATCGGAAGAGC
>SCVR01000158.1 GCA_004296805.1 Dehalococcoidia bacterium | reverse complement strand
CTCGAGGCGGCACGTGCCGCCGCCGGGCCGGTCGAGGCGTGAGCAGAGACCAAACCGTTCGGAGTATCGGACGGCGCCCCCGTGGCGGAGACGGATCGAGGCACGTCGGGTGCGTTGACCAATAGAGAGGCCCGGGTGGCCCCGGGCCTCTCTCCGCATGCGCGGGGTGCGCCTACCGGAAGCGGTAGGCGGTCAGACGGTGCTCGGAGGCGCGGCGATAGTCCTCGCGTGCCTCCCTGAGCGAGGGGCGGCCCGGACGGCCGTCTCGGACTACCTCGCGGTAGTACTCGTCCAATCGCATCTGTGGCTCCTTCCACGCCCGTCGGGGCCGTGCCCTCGACGAGGTGCTTGGTGCTCGCTGTCGCGAACGCTGGGTGGCCGAGGATCCCCTCGGTCGGACTGCGACGGAAACGCCAGCGCCGGGGGCTCATCGCCTCCGGCTATCGGATGGCTCGTCGTCTGGGTGGGCCAGCGTGGCGCCTCGCTGAGAAGAGGAGAACGCGCTGGCTCGACAAAGGTAAACGAGGAATCGCGATTTCTTTCGGGATCTGGCACTCACTCGTCTCCGTGCGGGGGCACCACCGCCGTGCGGCTAGAGGAGGGCGACTTGGTGGTCGGGCGGGGGCGCCTCGATCGGGTGCGTCCGCCGATCGGCGATGCCAACTGCGCGAGAGAGCCGTTCGACGCGTGCGCGGATCGGCTGCTCGACCGAGCGGTCGAGGTAAGCGGTGCGGTACAGCGACGCGTAGCGCACCGCCTCCTCCGGCCACACGCGCGAGAGGCCGTCGAGGAAGTGCTCCCGCGTGCCCGGGCCGAGGTAGAGGGTGCGCGTCCAGAGGTGCGTTGCCCCGGCGTCGTGGGCCGCCCGCACCACCTCGAGCAGTTGATCCGGGCGATCGGAGAGGCCAGGAAGTACCGGCGCCATCCCCACTCCGGCACGAATGCCTGCCCCCACCAGCATCCGTACCGCTCGAAGCCGCTGCCTCGGTGGGGCCGTGCCCGGCTCGGTGTTCCGCCAGACATGCTCGTCCAGCGTGGGGACGGAGAGGTTCACGGTCACCGGCACGCGGGCTGCCGCCTCGCGAAGCACATCAATGTCTCGCACGACGAGCGGCCCGCGGGTGATGATCTCGAAGGGCGTCCGCGAGCGCGCGAGGACCTCGATGCAACCGCGCGTGAGGCGGTAGCGGCCCTCAGCCGGCTGGTAGGGATCGGTCGCGGAACCGAGGGCGACCGTCTCGTGCCGCCATGACCGTTTGTGCACCTCGGCATCGAGGACGGCGACGATGTTCGTCTTGACCCGGATCGACCGACCGTAGGCCTCACCGGACGGGCGGTCGGCGCGCCGTTCGAATGCGCGGACGTAGCAGAAGGTGCAGCGGTGGGCACAGCCCATATACGGATTAAGGGACCAGGTGAAGTGCATGCCGCGCACACGGGAGAGCGCGCTCTTGCACGGCTCCTCGCGGTACTCGATGCGCGGGGGTGCGACCTCGGCGAGCGTACGGTCAGGCATCCCCCAATGATGAGGCGCTCCCCCTCGTCCTCCGAGGGGGAGATGGCACTTCGCGGGACGGGGCTACCGACTAGCCGTCGCCGGTACCTCGCGCGAGCACCGGGAGACGCATGATCCCCTGCAGGCGTGGGTACGAGACGCCGAACACCCCGGCGCCCACGAGGCTGCCGGCGAGCGCCGCGAGCGCGTAGACCTTCCCCTCACCGATGTTCACGAGGATCGGGCCCGGGCACATACCAGTGATCGACCAGCCGATGCCGAAGAGGATGCCGCCGACGACATTCCCCCGGTGGCCGGGCTTCAACTCGATGACCAGTGGCTTGCCGGTGAGCGTCTTGCCGTAGCGCTTCAACAGATAGAGCGACGGCGCGGTGATGGCCACGGCGCTGCCGATGATCCCGTAGAGCTGAAAGTTCGTGAAGAGGAACATCCCCTGGATGAAGTCGTAGTCGGCTGCGCCCGAGCGGCTGAGGACGAACCCGAAGAGGGTGCCGAGGCCGAGGTAGAGCAAGACCATTGCAGGCCCCTTCCTACAGGATCACGCGGTACAGGAGGTTGGTCGTCACCACTCCGGCACCCATGAACGAGACGGTGGTTACCAGGCTCGGCAGTTCGAGGTTGGAGAGGCCGAAGATGCCGTGGCCGCTGGTGCAGCCGCCGGCAAGGCGCGTGCCGAAGCCGATGAACAGCCCCCCGGCGAACATCCAGATGACCTTGCCGCCGTTCCCCCAGCCGATGTCCGTGTCGAACATCCCGAGGTCCCATGTGGGCGACCAACCGCCGCCGAGGACGGCCGAGAGGACTCCACCGATGAGGAGGCCGCCGAGTAGAGGCAGGCGCCACGGACGCCCGGAGGTGACCGCCGAACGCTTGAAGTACGGCGCGTCCAGCACCAAGGAACAGAGGTCCTCGAACCCAGTGGAGACGCCGAGCCGCCTGTTCGCCACGGCGAGCAACGTGATGGTCACGAAACTGATGCCGAGCCCGGCGAGCGCCCAGTGGATCGCCTGCGTCTGATGGAGGATGAGCATCCAGGTGTCTCCTGTCCGAGGTTCCGCGACTGGCGGTCTGGCGGAACTGTACCCGTCCGGGCTGCTGAGTTCGCCAACACATTCACAATCGCGGCCAGCACACGGTTACCATCCCGGCGCAGTCCGGGAGGTGTCCGATGCCATCTGCGAGCGTCCGTTGGGGTGACCGAGCGCGGCTTGAGGGGGGCATCGAGCAACGAGCCGTCACCGTCGACCGTGGGGCGGGTGCGATCCCGGGCCTGCTCTGGACGAAGGTCGGCGCCGGGCGCACACCCCTCGTGCTGGTTGGCCACGGAGGGAGCGGGAAGAAGGACGCCGCGAACAACCTCGCCGTGCGGGACTACCTGACCGGCGAGCGTGGCATCGCCACTCTGGCGATCGACGGCCCCGCGCACGGCGACCGCGGCCCGGTCGATGACACCAGCCACCCTGCCTACACGGAGATGTGGCGCAACCCTCGCGTGATCGACGAGATGAACGAGGACTGGCGGACAACGCTGGACGCGGCGCTCGCCCTCGGCGAGTTCAACCCGGACGCCGTCGGCTACTACGGGCTCTCGATGGGCACCATGTTCGGGCTGCCTTTTGTCGCCGCGGAGCCACGGATCGCTGTCGCCGTCCTCGGCCTGTGCGGCACGCGGGGGACCTCGATCGACCGCAGCGGGATCGCCGGGAGGCTGGCCTCCGACGCGCCGAAGGTGACGTGCCCGCTCATGTACCACGTGCAGTGGGACGACGAGCGCTTCGAACGCGAGAGCGCCTTCGCGCTCTACGGGATGCTCGCGTCTGCCGACAAGCGCCTCCAGTCCACGCCCGGGCTGCACGGCGGCATCACTGTGGAGGCGCGCGGGACACTGCGGTCCTTCCTCGGTGACCGCATGGAAGCCCTGCACGCCGCCTCAGGCGTGGCAGCCCGATGAAGCGCGCACGTGTCGGGAACGTCGAAGTCGTCGCGCTCGTCGACTGCACCGAGTCGTATGACGCGAACGGGGTGTACGTCGATGCCGCCGAGTCGATCGCTCCGCTCCGCGGCTACCTGGACGCCGAGGGACGGGTGACCCTGAATTTCGGGTGCTTCCTGCTGCGAGAAGGGAGCCGCACGATCCTCGTTGACACCGGTTGGGGCCCGGAACACCACGGACTGCTCCCAGACGAGCTGCGCGAGGCCGGGGTGGGCCTTGATGAGGTGGACACGGTGGTATTCACCCATTTGCACGGCGACCACACCGCATGGAACCTCGACCGTGCCACAGGGAAGCCGCTGTTCGCACGGGCACGCTACCTCGTGCCTCGCGCGGACTGGGACCACTACAGCGCCAGCGGGACGGCGTCGTTCGTGCGCGACGTAGCGCCGCTGGAGCGGCTCGGTGTCGTAGACCTCATCGACGGGGAGCGTGCACTGACCGCCTCGATGACCACACTTGCCACTCCCGGGCACACGCCGGGCCACACGAGCATTGTGATCACGTCCGATGGTGAGCGCGGCTTCATTCTGGGTGACGTGGTCTTCACCGAGGTCGATGCCGTACTCCCAGACCTCCTCAGTGTGTGGGACGAGGATCAGGCGCTGGCGCGGCAGACGCGGAAGGCGATCCTGAAGCGGCTCGTCGAGGACGGCTCCCTCGTGGGCGCGAGCCACATCCGGGCGCCGGGCCTCGGTCGGTTCGTGCGCGAGGCTTCCGGCACCCGCTGGCAGGCGCTCGCGTAAGACATAACCAAGGAGAGAGGGCGGGCTTACCCGTTTCTTCACTCGGCGCAGAGGCCCCCGAATCTGACGGCCGCCTCATGCTTTCGGTCAGTTTGCCGAGGATTCTGATCACGCTGCACCAAGGCGGGATGCGGCGGGTGAGGGATCCTGGTGGCACTGATGAACCTCGCGGACGTGGAAGCCGTCCTGGACACGCTGGCGACCCCGGTGATCGTGTGGGATCTGAGCGGGCGCAACCTCGCCAGCAACTCGGCGGCCGCGGCCCTCTTCGGGTACTCGGCTGAGGGGATGCGGTCACTCAACCGAGCGAGCATCGTGCATCCGGAGGATCTCGAGTCCGTCCAGGCACGGGTGCAGGAGCGCCTGGCCGGCGATCGGACCCGGCGGCACTTTGCACGACGGATCGTGACCTCGCGCGGCGAGGTACGGCTGTGCGCCTGCTCCGCCGCGCCGTTCGAGCGGGATGGCGAGATGGTGGGGACGGTGGTGGAGTACTTCGATGCGGCGCGCCTGGAGCAGGTGGGCGGCGGGTTCGCGCGGAACGCGGCGATGTTCCGGGAGCTGTTCGAACTGAGTCCCGTGGCCGTGTTCAGCACGGGACCGGACCAGCGTTTCGAGATGGTGAACCCAACCGCACGGCTGCTGTTGCAGCGCCCGATCGAAGACCTCCAGGAACTGTCACTCCCGGACGTGGTCGTATCTGCTCATCACACGTTCCTCGAGGCGGCCGCCCACCACGACGGGGCATCGGACAACATCGAACTAGAGGTCGCGCGCCCCGACGGTACGCGCCGCTGGGTGCACCTCTCGCTCCGGACGTTGTCGGACAGCCGGGGACGCTTTGCCGGTCAGGTCGGGCTCGCCCAGGACATCACCCAGCAGGTGATGGACCGCGAGGCCGCGGTCTCCGCTGCCCACCATGACGCGCTGACTGGCGCGCTCAACCGCCGCGCCTACGACGAGCGCGTCGCGCCGGATGT
>SCVR01000157.1 GCA_004296805.1 Dehalococcoidia bacterium | reverse complement strand
TCCCGCGTTCGACGATCTCGCCTCGGTCGAGCACGAGGATCTCGTCGGCGCTCTTCACCGTGCGGAGCCGCTGCGCGATCACGAACGTGGTGCGTCCTCGCATCAACTCGGCCAGGGCCTGCTGGATGAGGTATTCGGTCTCCATGTCCACGCTGGAGGTGGAGTCATCGAAGATCAGGATGGCCGGGTCCATGAGCAGCGTCCGCGCGATCGAGATGCGCTGCTTCTGGCCGCCAGAGAGCGTGACGCCGCGCTCACCGACCCAGGTGTCGTATCCGTCCGGCATCGTCAGGATGAAGTCGTGGATGCGGGCAGCCTTCGCGGCCTGCTCGACCTCTTCGTCGGTTGCGCCCTGGCGACCGTAGCGGATGTTCTCGCGGATGGTGTCGATGAACAGGAACACATCCTGTTGGACGATGCCGATGTTGCGGCGGAGTGACGAAATCGTCGCGTCGCGCACGTCCACCCCGTCGATGCGTACGGCGCCGCCGGTCACGTCGTAGAACCTCGGCATCAGGTTGACGAGGGTGGACTTGCCTGATCCCGTCGGCCCCACGAGTGCAAAGACCTGACCCGGCTCCGCGGTGAGGGTCACGTCCCGGATGATCGGGTGCGAGGCCTTGTAGCCAAAGGCGACGTGGTCGAACTCCACGCGTCCCGTCACCCGGGGTAGGACAACGGCGGTCGGCTTCTCCTTGACGGCGCTCTCCGCATCGAGGATGTCGAAGATGCGCTCGCCAGCGCTGACGGTGCGGCTGAGGATGTTGGCGATCATGCCGAGCATGCGCACCGGCTGCTGCAGCAGGTAGAGGTAGCCGAGGAAGGCGGTGAGCTCGCCAGTGGTCAGCGAGTGGTCCGCGACCTGCTTCCCACCTACCCAGATCGTCGCCACCAGCGCGGCGGCGTTGAGGGCCGTGAGCATCGGCTGGTTGAAGGCCTGGACGCGGTTCGTGGCGTACGAGTGGTTGAACTGCGCCGTCGCCTCCACGTCGAACTTCTTGCTCTCAAACTCCTCACGGCTGAACGCCTTCACGACGCGGATGCCGGAGAGGCTCTCCTGCAGTGCGGTGCTGAGGCGACCCTGGCTCTCCTGCACCGCGAGCCACAGCGGGCGGAGCCGCAGGCTCATGAAGACGGACACGAGTGCGATGACAGGGAGGAAGCCCCAGGAGACCAGCGCCAGCTTCACGTTCGCGCTCAGCATCAGGTACAGCGCCACACCGAGCAGGATGATGATGTACCCCACACGCACGATGCCGAAGTTGATGTACATCCGGACGCCTTCGACGTCCTGCGTGGCCCTCGACATGATCTGGCCGATCTCGGCCTGGTCGTGGTACGCGAAGGAGAGGCGCTGGAGGCGGTTATAGATCGCGTTGCGGATGGAGTACGCGACGGACTGGGAAAGGTTCTCGCCGAAGTACTGCTGTGTGTAGGCGAACAGGCCACGGAGGCTCGCGGCGCCGAGGATCAACAGCGCGGCGCGGATCAGTGGTGACCAGGCGACGTGGCCGTCCTTCTGCGCCTTCAAGGCGGTGTCCAAGGTGTGGCCGACGATCGTCGGCACCGCGAGGGCGAAGAGGCTGGCCCCGATCATGGAGCCGATGGTGAGCGCAGTCTGACGCTTGTACGGGAACGTGAACCGCAGCAGCCGGACAAGAATGCGCATGACGCCCAACCTCCCACAGGCACCCCAGCACCCGTAACTCTCACCCTAACGCGCGCGTGAGGTTTGCGCTACTGGCCTCACGATTTCCGCGTCAGCCGGTGTGCCAGCGCCATCTCGGTGCATCGTAGCCCTGGCCATAGTCTCCGATGTCCACACAGGCGCGAGGGAGGTCGGCGATGTCTGACACACCGATGGGGCAGCCTCAAGGGACGGTGCGGGCATACCTCGCACTGGGCATCGTCTCGGCGTTTCTCGCCGGTCACTCCGCCGGTGCCGTGTATCTCTTATGGCACGGCGACTTGGAGAGTGCACTTGCCCTCCTCGGCGCGGTTGCCCTCGAGGCGGGGACGGTGACCGGGTTCTACTTCGGTGCGCGGGGGAGCAGAGCCGGTTAGATCGGCAGCGTCCGACCCCACTCGCGGAGGCGGTCCCGTCGCTCCCGATAATCGGGCATCGTCCGCGCGACCGCCCGCCAGAACGCCGGGCCGTGGTGCGGATGCCAGAGATGCGCGAGTTCGTGCACCACGACGTAGTCGAGGAGTGCGGGAGCGCCGAGGACCAGGCGCCAGTTGAAGCGCAGCACGCCATCCGGCCCGCACGAGCCCCAGCGTTGCTTTTGTTCCTTCACGACGACCCGACTGGGCTGACAACCCATCGTGTTCGCCCATCCCTCAACGCGCAGCGGGATTACCTCGGCTGCGCGGGCGCGGTACCAGCCGATGACCGCGTTGCGCACGGCCGCCTGCCGCCCCTCACCCTCCAGCCGAGGCGGTACTGAGACGCGGAGGTTGAAGAAGTCGAGAGCCGCACGGGCGCGGCCGGGGCGTTCACTGATCAGCAGCGGCGTCGAGCGTCCGAGGAACGTGAGCGGCTCGCCGTCCTCATATGTGGCGACGCGTGGCGCCTCTCGAGGCGTGGCGAGGTGGCGGCGTATCCACGCGGCACGTTCCCGCACGGTCGCCTCGATCTCGGCGTTCGGTGTGCGCATCGGCGCTGCCACCCGCACGCCGAACGGCTCGATCGTGATCTCGATGGTGCGGCGGCGCTGGCTGCTGCGGACGAGGCGATAGGCGATGGCGCCGCCTTCATGAGGCAGCGAGCGCTCTTCCGACGTCCGGGTGCGGGGTGTGGCAGTCCGCGGCACGGTCGCCCTCTCGGCCCCCGCCGTCGAGGCATTGCACTCAGTCTTCAGGATAGCGCGACCGAGCCGTCAAAGGCCCTGCTACGGGCGGCGCTGGTTCGCGACGCTGCAGACGGAAGCCCGCCCGAATGCACCG
>SCVR01000156.1 GCA_004296805.1 Dehalococcoidia bacterium | reverse complement strand
CGTAGTAGTCGATCTTCCAAAAGCACTTTTGGCCGTTGACCTCAAACGAGCCAAAGTCGTGCTCCTTGTGAGGATCATTATCCGTCGTGAATTCGCTGAAAGAGCGGACCGCCGAAAGCACCTGCGCTTTCACAGCGTCGGGTAAGGCGTTGATACCCGCCGTCATCATGATCTTACCGCCTGTAAATGTGCGGCGCAGTTCGTCATTGAGACGCTGAATGGTTTGGGATCGGACCTGGAACAATCTCTCCTCCTCTCGGCTTCGAGGCTCTATGCGAGCGTCGAAGGGAGGGGACGAGATGCGATCCGCTACGCTCCAATTTCTCGGGACAACTTAAGCCCGAGCGGGGCCAAGCTGTGTTTCTTCACGCCTAAGACCATGGAAGGCGAGACAACGAGGATAATGATCGCAATCTCGCGTAGTGCTAGAAGCCATTTCACTTCGCAAACTTTACCACATATACAATAAAGTACGCTGCCAGTCCGAAGTCGGCGGCGAGTGAGCGGTGAACTAGAGAAGCGGCTCCCCGCACCCGAGGCCGCCAGCCTCCTGTTGATCGATAGACTTCTAGCAAGCCTATTCGGCGGCTTTGCCTGCGGAACCACTCATGCTGCGAAGCAACTCCTGCTGCTCTTGGCGCGTTACCTCTGCCATCTTCTCCAACTCTGCCCGATTGAGGAGCGCAAGCTGTACGCGGGTGGGAGTGAGTGCGGAGGCATCCTCATCGAGAAGCATATTCTTTTCGAAGTAATAGACCATGCTCAACCGGATCGGGACCTCCAGTGCGCCGCCTTCCATGCCGTAGTCGAGTTCAATCACGCGGCGTTGCTTCTCGCCTAGCTTTGGATGCGGACCAATACGCAACGATACATGCTTGTTCCAAGCGAGATCATGGGTTCGATCAACTGGGTGATGTCGGCTCTCGCTGATCTCGAGTATCCGCGCCAGAACAAAATCGCGGAAGTCATTATGCTCATGGCACCAGGCCCGCAGGTGCCACCGAGACCCGTCGAAGCCGAGCGCATGCGGCGTAACCCAGCGAGAGAGTGGCTCGACGCGAGAAAAGGATTGGTACAGGACGCATAGGGACTGCTGCGCACGGATGGCTTCGACCACCCACCGCAGTTTGCCGGCGTCCAAGCGCCGTCGCGGCGCAGGGACGGCAGCGAACTCGGGCACGAAGCCCAGCCACGTCTCCTTCTGCTCTCGCGCGTGGTCGGCGATCGAGCGGAGATCGCCGAGGTACTGCCGCGCGGACGGCTCGTACAGCAGCGGCTGGAAGGCCGGCGTGGCGGCGTAGGTCTTGAGGTGGGGATCGTAGCGCAGATTGTCGGGCGCCATCTGCATGTACCGCGCGATATCGGCAGACGCCTGCGGGGGCGAGACGTCGAATTTCCCAATCAGGTCTCCGCGATTTATTTGCCCGTCCCAAAACAGCCGAAACTCAATGAATTCAAGGCGTTGGCCTATACCCCACCGTAATCGGTCATGCCCACTGGCCATTTTTGCTCCCTTTCCCCCCTTTTATACTCTTGATGGTTCAAGTTACAATAACCATATAGTTACTTAAGGGTCCTCCGGTGGCTTGGGGGCTGTGGGGCAACGAGGTCACCGCGGACGTTGGGATCTAGGAGATACATATGACCGCTAAACTGTTGTTTTTCCCCGTCGATTGCGGGGACATGACCTTGGTTGAGTTCGACAGCGGCAAGAAGCTGCTGGTCGACGTGAACATCCGCGCCGCCGCTGACGACCCGGACGATGAGACCCCGGACGTGGTGGAGATGCTCAAGGCGCGCCTGCCGAAGGATGAGAAGGGCCGCCACTACGTCGACGCCTTCATGATCAGCCACCCCGACGAGGACCATTGCCGGGGATTCAAGAAGCACTTCTACACCGGCGACCCCGCCAACTACCCGGAAGGCAGTAAGAAGATCCTGGTCCGGGAGCTGTGGTCCTCGCCGATCGCCTTCCGGCGCGCGTCGACGAACCACACGCTGTGCGAGGATGCCCAGGCACTCAACGCCGAAGCCCGTCGGCGCGTTGCGCGCTTCCGGGCGGTCGGGACATCTGTCGGCAACGGCGATCGCATTCTGATCCTCGGCGAAGACCAAGATGGCAAGACCGACGATCTCGGGTCCATCCTGATTAAGGTCGAAGAGACCTTCTCCCGCATCAATGGCGGCTACGATGGTACGTTCACCATGCGCCTGCTCGCGCCGCTTCCCAAGGAGGAGGAAGATGAGGAGACCTCCAAGAACGACTCCAGCGTGATCATGCAGATGGCGCTCGCCAGCGGTGGCGTGGCGGCGGCCTGCCGCTTCCTCACGGGCGGCGACGCGGGCGTGGAGGTCTGGGAGAAGGTCTGGGAGCGGTACGAAACCCGCGCGACCTGGCTCCAGTACGACGTGCTGCTGACGCCGCATCACTGCTCCTGGCACTCGCTCAGCCACAATAGCTGGTCCGAGTGCGGGGAGGATGCCGAGGTGTCGCCCACCGCGCGCAAGGCGCTCAGCCAGGCCCGCAGCGGCGCCCACCTCATCGCCAGCAGCAAGGAGATCATCGACGACGACAGCGACCCGCCGTGCATCCGCGCCAAGCGCGAGTACGTCGACATCGCCGACGACGCCGGCGGCGACTTCCAGTGCGTGATGGAAGAGATCGACGCCGCCGACCCGCAGCCGCTGGAGTTCCACGTGACGGGGAGCGGTACGAGCCGTGTCGAGGCGGACCCGAAGGCGAAGTCGGTCGGCCCGCAGGTGTTCGCGCCGTCGGTGTCGAGTACGCCGCGTGAGGTCAACAAGCAGGGTGGCGGCCGCTATGCCTGATGGCCGGACCTCCCGGGCGGCCGATCCCGCCCGGGAGGTCCAGGCGTGGCTTCGGACTAAATGCGGTGAAGCTGTCCGTCCGCTCGGTAGAGGCGAGTGCGGCCGCTTCTCGGCGTACTCGGTCGAGCGCGGTTGGGAGATTTCAGTCGACCTCGCCGGCGCGACTCGGACGCTTCTGGTGCTCTTGCCTGCGGGGTTCCCGTACGCACGGCCACGTATCGCGCT
>SCVR01000155.1 GCA_004296805.1 Dehalococcoidia bacterium | reverse complement strand
TAGCGTCGAGGGGCAGCCGGGGGTGTTCTTCTTCTACGAGCAATACGCGGACGATGCAGCCTTCGCCGCGCACCGGACCACCGACCACATGAAGGCGTTCGGGGCGGCGCTCAGCGGCCTGCTGGAGGGTCGGATGGAACTCACCCGGCTGAACTACATCGACGGTGTGAAGCGCTAGGCCAGCCCGGATCGCTATCGCCCCGCGATTTGCCGGTCGATGTGCGCGATGACGTCTGGCCAAGAGATCGGCAGCTCGCCGCCTCGCACCTGGTAGAGCGAGAACGTGCCCTTCACCTTCATCGCATCCGCGAAGCGGGTCAGCGCGACCTCGTGGTCACCGCCATGATTGAAGTTGCGCAGGGCTTCGGCGTTCTCCCAGACTGAAATCGTGTGGAACTGCAACTTCGGAATGTCCGCGGCCATCGCCCAGGCGACGATCCCCGGCGAGCGGTCCAACTGCTTCATCACGCGCATCGAGTGCAGCATGAAGCCGGGGACACGTCGCAGCGACTTCAGATAGAAGCGCGACGCAAACGCGACGTACTCGCGTTCAGGGTCGACCTGCTGGGCGACCTGCTTCCATGGGCGCGGAGGCGGGAACATGCGCGCTGTATAGCGAACGCGTTCCCCCTCCCGCAAGTCCCGGCAGGCTAGCCGCGAGGCAGGCCCAGGCCGCGCGTGGCGATGATGCCACGCTGAATCTCGGACGTGCCACCCGCGATCGTGGCGCTCACGGCACTGAGGTAGCCCGAGGCGACGCGCCCCTGGCCGTTCTCCGGGCGTTTCGCGTCCCAGACGTTCCCCTGCAGGCCGTACATCTTCAGCGCGGTGTGTGCGATGCGCTGGCCGAGTTCCGTCGTGTACAGCTTCGACATTGACGCCTCGTAGTTGGGGACGAGGTTGCGCGCCTGGAGCGAGATGTTGAGGTAGGAGAAGAGCCGGGCGATCTCCGCCTCGATCCAGCGGTCCGCGAATTGGAGGCGCCACGTCTTCGATCGCGTGCCCTCCGCCAGTTTCGCCTGCGGGTCGTTGCGCGAGGTGTCGAGCAACTGCTTCAGCCGGCGTTGCGTGCCGACGGCCGAGCCGATGCCGCTGCGCTCGTAGTCGGTGAGCGTCATGCCGACGTACCAGCCGCGGTTCTCCTCGCCTAGGCGGTTCTTCACCGGGACGCGGACGTCCTCAAAGAACACCTCGTTGAAGCCGTGCTGGTCCGCCATGTTGATCAGCGGGCGGACGTCCACGCCGGGCGTCTTCATCGAGAACATCAGCAGCGAGATGCCTCGGTGCTTCGGAGAGTCCGGATCGGTACGGGCAAGCATGTAGATCCAGTCGGCGTGCTGTGCGCCGCTCGTCCAGATCTTCTGCCCGTTCACCACGTACTCGTCGCCGTCACGGATGGCACGCGTCTGCAGGGAAGCGAGGTCCGAACCGGCACTGGGCTCGGACCATCCCTGCGCCCACACGACGTCGCCCGCCAGGATCTTGCCGAGGTGCTCTGCCTTCTGCTCCTCGTTGCCGTGGATCATCAGGGTGGGGCCGAGCATCATGACGCCGAACCCACCGACGTTGGAGAGGCCGTTCTCCGCGAGTTCCTCGTTGAGGATGAACTGCTCCTTGGGCGACAGCCCAGCCCCGCCGTAGGACTTCGGCCAGGCCGGCGCGATCCAGCCATTCGCCACGAGGGCATCGCGCCAGGGCTTGGTCTTGGCGCGAACCTCCGGGGAGTTCCCGAACTGGGCCTCCTCCCCGTCGCCGGCGCCGCGCTGCTTGGAGCCGTGCTCATTGATGAACGAGCGCACCTGCGTGCGGAACTCTGCCTCGGGCGCGCTGTCGTTCCAGTCCATGGAGCCCTCCTCGAGCAGTCGCAACATCGAAGCGCCTCGGCGTCCTCGTGCGCGACGGATACCGTCTGTACGCGCCGGATTCTACCAGCGGCGTACTCGCGTCTCGTGCGTTATGTCGTAACTGCTATCGCGTGGCAGCGAGGGTGAACGCGTACGCCTGCGCACTCGTCTGGGCGCGGACGACGAGGTAGTAGGTACCCGCGACGGCCGGCGTGAATCGCCACTCGTCCCGTGCGCGCGTCGACCGCGTAAGCGCGAGGGTGAACGATCGGCTGTCACTGAGGTCACGCGCGCCCGGATTGATGACCGACGTGTCGACCCAGGCGGTGATGGGGGAACTCAGATCGGTCAGCACGAAGCGGATCTCCTGCCCTGCCGTCAGCGTGATCGCGTAGACGTCACGAGGCTTCGTGTTTTGGTCGACGACTGACTTCACCGAACTGCCCACCACCAGCGGCGTCCCCGGGATCTCGCTCGCGATCGGGCCGAGATCCACCAGCCGCGGTGCCATCGCCGTCGAGACCGGAGTGGGGGAGGGAGAGACGCCTGCGGGGGCCTTGAGGTCTGCAGCGTCAGTCGCCGTGCGAGGCTCGGGCGTCGCGTCGGGTGCTGCGCTGCCACCGTTGTCGCGACCCTGGAGCAAGGAACCCGCCAGGACTCCGCCCAGGACGACCACGAACGTGACTGCCACGAGCATCCAGAGGGCAGTCCGCCGCCGGACAGGCGGCGGCTCGTCGATAGCTTCGAATGGGGGCAGCGGGTAGGCGGTCCGCCACGACGGGACTACCGGAGCCGAGGTCGGCTCCGGCGCCTGGCCTCGATCTGCGTCGTACACCGAACGCTTCTGGTCATCGCCCAACACCTCGAAGGCGAGGTTAAGCCGCACCATCTTCTCGGGGTCAGGGGACTCGCCGTCCGGATGGTACGTCCGCGCCAGGCGGCGGTAGGCGGCCTGGATCACCTCGCCGGACGCCCGAGGTGACACCTCCAGCAGCTCGTAGAGGTCGTCGTCCATGCCGTGAGCCTACCGCACGCCACACGCAACGAGGGCGTCCCACCGGGGACGCCCTCGCTTCTGATCGAAGATCCGACGCGCTAGCGCGTGGTCGTGAGCCAGGCGAACTTCTGCGGCTTGCGCTTCGCCTCGGGGTCCAGTGGGACGTTGATCAGCGACGCGCCGGGGAGTGCCAGCGCCTGCTTCATCGCCGCCTGCAGGTCGTCGTACGACTTCGCGTTGTACCCGACCCCACCGAGGCCCTGCATCATGATGTCGTAGCGCGCCCCGAGGCTCATGCCGCCGACGGGCTTGTGGTCGCGCTCGAACAACTCCGCCTTGTGCCCACCGATGCCGCCGTTGTTGAACACGATCCAGGTGATCGGCAGGTTGTACCTGACGGCCACCTCGCACTCGGTGCCCGCGAAGCCGAACGCACCGTCACCCTGCAAGCAGATGACCCGCTTGCCGGGGTTCTGCACCGCTGCCGCGATCGCGAACCCGTGGCCGAGGCCCATCGAGCCGAACGAACCGGCGTCGAGGCGGGAGCGCGGCATCATCTGGTCGATCACTGTGCGGCTGATGTCCATCGTGCTCGCGCCCTCAGCAACGAAGATCGCGTCGTGCGGGAGGTTCTGGTTGATAGCGTGCAGGGCGCGGTAGTAACCGATCGGGTCGGTCTCCTCCTGCTTCATGCCCTCGACGAGCTCGGAGTTCGAACGGGCCTCAGAACGGACGGACTGCAGCCACTCGCTGTCCTGTGGGAACTGCCAGTGGTCGCGGTCGAGGACATCGAGCAACTGCCCGAGGGTCTTCTTCGCGTCGCCGGTCATCATCACCTCGGTGGGGACGTTCACGCCGATTTCCTCGGGGTTGAAGTCCAGCTGCACCACGCGCACGTCCTTGCGGAAGCGCGGCGGCAGGCCGAAGTGGAGCATCCAGTTGAGGCGTGCACCGACGAGGAACACGAGGTCGGCGTTCTGGAGCACGAACGAGCGTGCTGCCGCAGCCGCCTGGTCGTGGTCGTCCGGCAGGAGCCCCTTCGCCATCGGCATCGCGAGGTACGGGATGCCGGTCTTCTCAACGAAGGCCTTGATCTCGGCCTCACCGCGCGAGGCGGCGACACCCTTGCCGATGATGATCAGCGGCTGCTCGGCCGTCTTCAGCGCGGCGATCGCCGCCTCGACGTCCGCCGGGTCCGAGAGCGTGCGGCGCGGGTCTGGCACGCGGCCCACCCACTGCACCTTGTCCTCGTCCACGCGCCCGGCGATGACATCCCCGGGAAGGTCGAGGTAGACCGGGCCCGGGACGCCGTGGATGGCCTTCTTCACGGCCTCCGCGACATAGATCGGAATGCGCTCGATGGTCTCCACGCGCTCAGCGAACTTCGCGTAGGGGCGGACGGCGGTGAGCTGGTCGGCCTCCTGAAAGAAGCCCATCAGGTGTCCGGTGCGCTCGTACGAGCCGCCGAGCAGGATCATCGGCCAGCGGTTCGACCAGGCGTTGGAGAAGGCGCCGATGGCGTTCAGCACGCCCGGGCCGGAGACCGTCAGCGCCGCGCCGATGCGCCCGCCGAGGTAGGACACGGCCTGTGCCGCATACGTCGCCGGCATTTCGTGCCGCATGCCGACGTAGTTGATGCCGGCGCGCTGCGCCGCCATTGCGATCGTGGTGACGGGGATGCCCACCACCCCGAACATCGCGTCTACGCCCTGCGTCTTCAACGACCGAGCGATAATCGTGGCGCCGTCGATCTCTGCCATGTCTACTCCCCGCCCCACGGATGATGGGGACGCCGTCGGAACTCCGCGGCCCGCTGTTTGGCTTGTCCGGTGCGGCATGGTACATCGCCCGGCGCGCGGGCGGGATACCGTTCTCCCAACACAGCACGAATAGGACTCGGGCGCATGCCGGTCACCATCTGGCTCGTCACCCACTCAAGTTCAGAGGCGAACGACGCTGGCCTCGCTGCTGGACTGATTGACTCCCCACTGTCTGCCCTCGGACGGCAGCAGGCAGCCGAGTTGCGCGTTCGTTATGCCGCCGTCGAGGGCGGCCCCACCGTGGCCGCCGTCGACGCGGTCGTAACGAGTTCCCTTCAACGCGCCCGTGATACGGCGGCTATCGCGTTTGCGGGGCTTCCCCTCATCGTCACTGCCGACGCCCGGCTCGTGGAGTGCGACTTCGGCTCATGGTCGGGGCGACCGCGGGAGCAGGTGGACGGGGCGCGGCTCGCACACATCGACGTCCCCTGGCCGGACGGCGAGTCTTACTTCGACGCGACGCTTCGGCATCGGGCGGCGTTCGACGAGATCGCACGGGAGCGCCCAGGCGGGACCGTCCTTGTCGTGGGCCACTACGCCACATGGATGGCGCTCGAACACTTGGTCCACGGACGCGCGCTGGCCGATGTCGCCGTCGAGGAACGCCCGTGGGCTCCCGGCTGGCGCTACGAGTACCACGCAACCGGCGAGGCGGCCTCGTAGTGGCGGGCAACGGTGAGATCGCCTGCGTCGTCTTCGACCTCGGCGGGGTGCTGGTACAGATCGTCGGGTCATGGGCGGAAGCGCACGAACGAGCCGGACTGGCTCCGCATCCGATCGTCAGCGATGCCGCGTTCCTGCAGAGTCGCGGTGCCTCGATCGATGCGATGTCGACCGGACGTATCACGCCTGATGACTACTACGCGGCAGTGGCCGAAGCCTCGCGGGGCGTCTATACCCCTGACGACGCGCGCCAGATCCATCTCGCGTGGCACTGGGCCGAGTACCCGGGCGTGGACGCCGTTATCGAAGCGATCGAGGCCGCGGGCATCGCGACGGGCGCTCTCTCCAACACCAGCGCCCCACACTGGGCCGACCTCCGCGGCCCCG
>SCVR01000154.1 GCA_004296805.1 Dehalococcoidia bacterium | reverse complement strand
ACCGTGCACCGGGCAGACTGTGGCAACGTCCACTGGGGCCGCGACGCCGAACGTGTGGTCGAGTGCGACTGGGGCCCGTCTGGGGACGTCTACACAGCCTCGATCGAGGTGCTGGCGTGGGACCGTGTCGGCCTGCTCCGCGACGTCTCGACGATCATTGCAGACGACAAGGTGAACATGGTGGCCGTGCGCACCGTCGAGCACGACGACCGCACGACCTCAGTGCACGTGACCCTCGAGACCACGGGCGGGGAACAGTTCACCCGCCTGCTGTCCCACCTGGACGCCGTCCGCGGCATCATCTCGGTCCGCCGGACGAGCCAGTAAGAGCGATGCCGGCGGTGGTCTCCGTCCGCTCATTCCCGCGGCGGATCCACGTACTCGAAGCCGGCCACCTGCTGGGCGATACGTAGCTCTTGGCCGAGACCAGTCGTCAGAAAGACCTCACGGAAGAAGCCGTGGCAGACGATGTTGTCGCGCTCGACCGCGGTATACATGCATGTCTGGTGCGTGTCGTGTGCGTTCCACTCGCGCCGGAGTGCGTCGAAGAGCGGCCCGGGCCGCATGTGGGAACGCGAGGTGAACACACAGATCGCGCAGTACTGCGACATGACGCGCATGCCGCCGGGCTGGTTCGGAGGGAGCGGTGTACCGGTCACATCGATCCCGTGGTTCCACGCGTCGGCGCGTTTGTGCAGGTTCTCTGTGATCGATACGGCCACAGACACCTGTGTCGCCTCGTCATGGACGGGGTCCCCCGGTGAATGGACGGTCCGCACGCGGGCCAAAAGGCGCCCACGGCCCGCCCTGTCCGACCGGGAACAAGGCACGATCTTGTTCGAACTCCAGCCCCCATCGGAGGGCTTCTTCCGCCTTCGCCACCTCGCGTCCGAGATAGGCGGCGTGAGACAGCTCAGTAATGAGCCCTTCGCGGACCAGCGTGTGACAGATGGCTTCTGCGCTGGCGCCCTTTACGGTGCGGAGATAACGCCGCTCGGGCGAGTAGTGGTCGAGGATAATCTCGTTGGTCTCGCGCCGGATGCCAACGAGGAACATCCCCTGTGGATCGAGCGTGATGTCGCCCATGCGGTTCGGGGTCGCGATCTGAGGCTCGCCGAACGGATGACGTACGCCCGTGCCCCACGGCCCCTCGGACAGAGCCTCTAACTCCCGCGCCTTAGCGAGAATGGTGTCCCGATCGAATTCACCGATCAGGTCGACGATTCGGATCTGCTGCTGAAACGCCGCCAGTTCGTCCGCCGTGACGTTGTGGACGAACGGCTGGTACCCGCTCACGCCGAGGATGTGATGCTCGTCGTCGAACCCCTGCTCGTGTAGGTGCACGACGCCCCGTGAGATCTGAGTTGTACCGTCGTCACCGCAGAGGAGCAGGAATCGGATGGCGGGATTCGCGATGACGTTCCAGACGAGTTTTTCGAGACCGAGATTCAGCGTGTAGAGGCGGCCCACGATCGCAACTTCGTCCGTCCCGGCAAATTGATCGACGAGGTCTGACGACGCGAGCGTACAGATGGCCACACTGCGTTCGGGATTCCCGACGACATACCGTCCGCTCACGATCGGCCACTCCGTCGAGGCGTCAGGACTTCGTGTTCCTTGAGTCGTCATTCGGCGGCCTCCGTCGGTAGTGAGCGTTGCCTGTGGGCTTCGACGAGCGTCCGGAGGAGGCTGGTGAGCCACGTCCGCTCAGCCTGGAGGTGCACGACGTAGTGCTGGAGTACTGGCTCCGCGGCCAGGCCCGCGTGCGCGGGGACTTTCGGTTCGAACTCTTGTAGCTCCTCTTCGAGCGCGGATAGACGCTCGTTGAGCAGCGCCTCCGCCTCTTCGGAGGGCAATGCCTGGATGAAGTAGATGCCGATCGCATTGGGGAAACGTGGTCGCGCGAAGCTCCGCAAATTTTCGCGCAGGAGACGGAAGAAGTAGGCCTCTCCCTCGGATGTGACCTGGTACACGCGCCGTTCGGGACGATTGCCCTCGCGTTCGACGGTCATCGTCACGTGGCCGTCGCGGCGCAGACGCTCGAGCAGGGCGTAGGTTGTCGGCTTCTTGAGGTCGACGAGGTACGCGAGGCGCTTCTCGAGGAAGTCCACCAGCTGATAACCGTGCGTGTCCCAACCACGGAGGAGCCCCAGAATCAGCAGTTCACGGTTCATGGTCGCCTCATTAGTCAGTTCAGAATAGTCACGACAGACTATGACTGACCCTCTGGCTCGTCAAGATTCACCGCCCGCGGATGTCGTGTGGACACGGTGTCCCCAGTGCGGCCTCGTCGCCGCGTGGGAACAGCTTGTTGACGTGTTCTAGATGCCGAGGCGCTGCCGTAAGGCCAGCCGCGCAGCCTCGGCGACTTCCCCGATCGTGGCCGCGTCGTATCCGAGGCTGGTGAGGATCTCCTCGTTGTGTGCGCCCAGCGCCGGCGGCGGTGACTTCACAGGCCCCGGGGTGCCATTCAGTCGCACCGGGTTCGCGACGAGGCGACGCTTCCCGTAGGTCGGGATCTCCTGCTCGATGAGGTACTGGTTCGCCAGCACCTGCGGGTCGTCGAGCACCTGGTGGTAATCCTGCACGACGTCCCAGACGAGTTCCGGCAGTCCTGCCAGAAATGTCATCCACTCTGCGGTGGTCTTCGCCTTGAACGCGTCGGCGAGATACGGACGTACCTCGTTCGCGACGGCGGGCGTGCTGGGCGGCCTTCCGGCCCGCTTCTGCACCGTGTCAAACCGAGGGTCGACGATGAGATCGTGCAGCCCCGCGAAGTTGCAGAGGGCGACCCATGTCTCTTCGTCGTTGACGTTGGCGATCATGATCGCCCCACCATCCCCGGTCTCGTACAGGCCATATGTGCCATGGATGTTGTCGCTGTGCGCACCGCGCCGTTGGAGCCGCTGACCGGTGAGGGACGCGGTGTCGATCTCCCACATCTGCAGCCAGAGCTGGGCGCCCAGCGCAGAGACGTCAACGCGCTGGCTGCCACCGTGACGCTCCCGCGCGGTGAGGGCTGTCATGATCCCCAGCGCCAACTGCATGGCACCCGCTGTGTCGGCGAGCGTGGTACCGGGCATCATCGGCCCGCCATCGCTGGGCCCGGTCACGTGATAGAGCCCGCTGCGTGCCGAGGCCGCTCCATCCAGCATGCGCTTGGCGGCGTCCGGTCCGACCGGTCCGTAGCCGTTCACGAGCGCGTAGATGAGGTTTGGGTTCTCGCCCCGGAGGGACTCATACCCCAGCCCCATCGCATCGAGCGATGGTTCGAGGTAGTTGCTCATGAAGACGTCCGCACCGGAGATCAGCTTCCGCAGGATCTGGATGGACGCGTGCAGGCGCAGGTCCAACCACAGCGAGCGCTTCCCGCGATTCGCGCTGACAAACTGTGTCCCGAAGCCGCCTTCGAACCCGTCGTCCCCGACTCCTCGGATCTGACGGTTTGCGTCGCCGAGCGCCGGCTCGACTTTGATGACATCGGCGCCCATGTCGGCCAGGTATTGCCCGGCTACCGGCCCCTGCAGGGCACGGGCCAGTTCGATCACTCGGATGCCCTCGAGCGGCTCCGGCACGGTCGCCTCCTGAGACTTCCCGTGGCCTTCCTGAGGCTTACGGGCGCATCGGCCGCGTCTTCCGACCCAGGTCGGCGGGGAGCTTCGCGTAGGCCATCTTGACCCACCGGCAGAGCAGCTGACGCGTGTCCCGCGGATCGATGATCTCCTCGGCGTTGAACGCCTCCAGCGCCCCGAAGGGGCTGCGGAGCGCGATCAACTCGGTCTCGATCTCCGCACGCCGGCGGGCTGGGTCGTCCGCCGACTCGATCTCGCGGCGGTAGGCCGCCTGTACGCCGCCCTCGATGGGGATCGAACCCCACTCACCGGACGGCCACGCGACGCGGTAGACGAAGCGGTTGTAGGGCTGGTGTGCCGCCCCCGCGACTCCGTACGCCTTCCGCACGATTACTGTCGCCCACGGGATGGTCGATGAGTCCATCGCGCAGAGCGCCCGGGCACCCAGACGCAGTGTCCCGGAGGCTTCCGCACGCGGCCCGATCATGAACCCGGGGTTGTCCGCGAAGTTCACGATCGGCAGGTGGAACGTGTCGCATAGGTCGATGAAGCTTTCGAGCTTCTGCGCTGACGCGGCGTCCGTCGCACCACCGGAGTGCATCGGGTCTCCGGCAAGGATGCCCACCGGGTGTCCGTCGAGTCGCCCGAACGCAGTCAGCTGCGAGGGCCCGAAGTACCGTCCGATTTCGAACAGCGACCCGGTGTCGAGGATGAGGTTGAGCATCCGGCGCGTGTTCTGCGGTCGGTTCCGCTCGCGAGGCACGATGCTGAGCAGCGCCTCCTCGCGTCGATCGACCGGGTCGTCGCTGATTTGGACGGGCGGCAACTGGTACACGCTCGAGGGCAGGTACGAGAGGAAGCGACGGACCTGCTGGAAC
>SCVR01000153.1 GCA_004296805.1 Dehalococcoidia bacterium | reverse complement strand
TAGGCGGAGGCGCGACCCTCGCGAACGAGGACGAAGTTTGCGCGGTGGCCCATCTCGGATCCGGCATTCTAGAGGGCATCTCATAAACGGCAAAGCCGTTGATACAATTGGGGATGCCGCGACATGAGGAGCTCACCGACGAGCAATGGGAAGTTCTTCGGCCGCTGATCCCTGAACATCGCCGTCGCGTGGACGGCCGTGGTCGTCCCTGGAGGGACGACCGCGAGGTCATGAACGGGATCCTGTGGATTCTGAGGACCGGAGCGCCCTGGTGTGACATGCCGGAGAGGTTTCCTCCATACCAGACATGTCATCGGCGGTTCCAGACGTGGGTGCGTGCGGGCGTGATGAAGTCGATGCTTCAGGCGCTTGGGGAGGACTTGAAGAGACGCGGTCGACTTGATCTGTCGGAGTGCTTTATCGACGGGTCATTCGCGAACGCCAGAAGGGGGGGCTCCATGTGGGTCCCACCAAGCGGGGTAAAGGTACGAAGCTCATGGCAGTGGCAGACCGTGCTGGTCTTCCTGTCGCCTTTCACACATGCTCTGCTTCGCCCCACGAAGTCCGCCTCGTCGAAGACACGCTCGCCGCGCGGCACACCCAAGACCTTCCCGAGCGCCTGATCGGTGATCGGGCGTACGACAGCGACCGGCTCGACTGCGACTTGGCACTCAGTGGCGTTGAGATGATCGCGCCCCATCGGGGCACGAGACGTCGAAAGACTCAGGATGGTCGTCCTCTGAGGCGGTATCGCCGTCGCTGGAAGGTTGAACGCCTCTTCGCGTGGCTCTTCAACTTCAGGCGGCTCGCCATTCGCTACGAGTATCACGCTGCCAACTATCTCGGCTTCGTCCAGCTCGCCGGAATCCTCATCCTCCTGCGTGCAGGTTTATGAGATGCCCTCTAGTCTCCTGTCTTTGAAGTTCGCGAAACAAAGCGGACCGGTCAACGTATCCTCTTCATGGACGTGTCAAAGAAGCGCACCGGTCGCCCAAAGGCGGTGTTGGTTCTCGACGAGAACGAGCGAGAGACGTTGGTCCGCTGGAACCGCCGTTCCAAGACGGCTCAACGGCTGGCCCTGCGGTCGCGGATCATCCTGCTGTGTGCTGAGGGGCTCGATAACAAGGCGGTTGCGGCGCGAGTTGGTGTGCGGTCTCAGACGGTTGGCAAGTGGCGGGCGCGGTTCGTCGAAGTTCGGCTTGCGGGGCTCGAAGACGAGTACCGCGCTGGCGCGCCTCGAACGGTTACGGACGACATCGTTGAGTCGGTCGTGACGAAGACCCTCGAGTCCAAGCCGAAAGGCGCCACGCATTGGAGCACCCGCTCGATGGCGAAGTCGTCAGGCTTGTCCCATGGCACGGTTGCGCGGATCTGGAAAACGTTCGGACTTCAGCCTCATCGGGTCGATACCTTCAAGCTCTCGCCGGACCCTCTCTTGGTGGAGAAGGTCCGAGACGTCGCGGGGATCTACCTCGACGCGCCCGAGCACGCCGTGGTGTTGTGTGTCGATGAGAAATCCCAGATTCAGGCTCTGAACCGGACGCAGCCACTTCTGCCGATGCGCGTGGGCTATCCCGAATTACAGACGCACGACTACGTCCGCCACGGCATCACGACACTGTTCGCCGCTCTTGACGTGAAGACTGGCAAGGTCATCGGTGAGATCCACCGTCGACACCGCGCCGTGGACTTTCGCAAGTTCCTCGACACAATCGATGGGGTGGTCCCTCAGGATCTCGATGTCCACCTGGTAATGGACAACTACGGCACCCACAAGTCCGCGCTCATAAAGGCCTGGCTGAAGAAGCGGCCGCGCTTCGTCATCCACTTCACGCCCACCTATGCCTCCTGGTTGAATCTCGTCGAGAGAGTCTTCTCGGACCTCACTCAACAACAGTTGCGCCGGGGCTCCCATACCAGTGTGGCGTCACTCGAGAAGGCGATCCTCGAGTTTCTGGATGCCCGAAACGAAGACCCCAAGCCCTTCAGGTGGACCAAGACCGGCGAGGAGATCCTCGAGTCGATCTCCCGCTTCGCTGGTGGTGTTCTGAAGCTACACCGATATCGTGCGCGCACTTCAAAGACAGGAGACTAGCCTCAGGCAGTCGGCATCCGGCTCCATTACCGGGCGGATCGCCCTCGCGGGATCCGGG
>SCVR01000152.1 GCA_004296805.1 Dehalococcoidia bacterium | reverse complement strand
GGGCGCGTAGATGCCCTGTTTCACCACTACTAACGCGCTATTGGGGCCGGCGTTCGGGAGGCGGAGTTCGATCTGGCCTCCTCGGTCGATCCAGGCGGTGACGACGGCTCGACCGTTCTCGATGGTGTAGACGGCGGCGCCGAGGTCGCCGGCGGTGCCGCCGCTTTCGACGATGACGAGGGCGTCTTCTTTGCCGTCTCGGGTGAGGTCGGCGTAGGCGACGCGCTTGGGTTCGATTTCGCCGCCGTTGAAGTGCTTGCGGAGTTCGTCGAGGACGAGGGGGTTCTTCCAGTCGATGTCTTTGAGGGTGGCGGCGGGGATGCCGGGGCCGGTGGTCTGTGGTGAGGCGGTTGGGGTGGTGGTGGGTGCGGGTGAGGTGACGGTGGTGGGGCGGCAGGCGAAGGCGACGGCGATGCCGGTGGCGAGGAGGGCCGCGGCGATGAAGGCGAGGCGTGGGTGGCGGAAGAGCACGCTCGAACCTTTCGATTCGCCTCGATGGTGGGGGTAATGAGGAAGGCCGGTCAACTAGGGAGAGATGGAGTGGATCGTGCCATCCGCCCTGCCGACAGCAAGCCCCGCGATACCATGAGGCTCCCCAGCCTGCGCCCTCGAGGGATCGAGGGGCGCGCGCGTTGCGCTGTCTGGGGGGATTGCTTGGCCGATCGATGTGGGGTGTGTGGTGCGGCGCTGGCCTCGGGGGCGGGGTGGTGTTCTTCGTGCGGTGAGCGGGCGGATGGGGCGCCTCCGGTGGTGGGGGCGGGCGGGGGCGAGGCGGCGGTGCTGTTCGCCTCGGGTGGTTCGGGGAGCGGCGAGGCGGCTTCGGCGCTCGCTTCTTCTTTCTCTCCTTCTCCTTCTTCTCCTTCTTCTCCTTCTTCTCCTGCGTCCTCGGTGAGTGCCGGCCGACCGGTGGCGGCTGCGCGCCCGGAGGCGGTTGCGGCGTCGAAGGTGGCGTGGCCTTCGGATCTGTCGGCGTACCGGCGGAAGTTGCTGGAGGTGTTCGGGTATCCGGAGTTCCGCGGGGGGCAGGAGGCGGTGCTGCGGGCGCTGCCGGAGCGCGATGTGGTGGCGATCATGCCGACGGGGACGGGGAAGAGCCTGTGCTACGTGCTGCCGGCCCTCGAGATCGGGCGCGCGGTGGTGGTGTCGCCGTTGATCGCGTTGATGCAGGACCAGGTGGAGGGGCTGCAGGCGAACGGGGTGAATGCGACGTTCATCAACTCGCATATCGACCGCGAGGAGCAGAACCGCCGGTATATGGCGTTCATCCGCGGGGAGGTGCCGCTGCTGTTCGTGGCGCCGGAGCGGTTCCAGAATCCTCGGTTCACGGTGGGGCTGAAGAACGCGGGGATCCATCTGCTGGCGATCGATGAGGCGCACTGCATCTCGGAGTGGGGGCACAACTTCCGGCCGGACTACCTGCAGCTGGGGGCGGTGCGCGAGCGGTTGGGGTTTCCTCGGACGCTGGCGCTGACAGCGACGGCGAACCCGCAGGTGCGTGGCGACATTGCGCAGCGCCTCGGCATCGCTCCGCAGGCCCTCGAAGTCGTGACGTCGGTGGACCGGCCGAACCTGACGTTCGCGGTGGAGGCGATCGAGGGAGCGGACGACCGGCGTCGGTGGGTGGTGGAGTACGTGCGGGAGCGGTCGGGGTTGACGGGGATCGTGTACGTGCGGACTCGACGCGGCGTGGAGGAGATGGCGGAGGCGCTACGGAACGCGGGGGTGAAGGCGGAGGCGTACCACGCGGGGCTCGACCGGGGGCGTCGGGCGATGGTGCAGCGTCGGTTCATGCTGGGTGACCTGCCGGTGATCGTGGCGACGAATGCGTTCGGGATGGGCGTGGACAAGCAGGACGTGCGGTACGTGATCCACCTCAACATGCCGGGACGCCTCGAGGCGTACTACCAGGAGGCGGGGCGCGCAGGGCGCGATGGCGACCATGCGGAGTGCACGCTGCTGTATGCGCGCGCCGACCGTCGGTTCCAGCAGGGGTTCATCGAGGATGCGCACCCGGACGCCGTGGGCGTGCGGGCGACGTGGCATCGGTGGGTAAGCCTCGCTGCGGCGAACCCGAATGGCGACGGGCGGCTGCCGTTCGACATCGGCGAGGAGAACACGGACGGGTTCGCGATGACGGTGGCGGCGCTGCGGGATTCGGGGCTGATCGACCCGGTGGCGTTGCGGCTGACCTCGACGGACGTGAACGCGCCGATCGATCTGTCGGGGATCGTGCGGCATCGGGCGCATGAGGAGGCACGGCTGCGGGAGATGGCGGAGTACGCAGAGACGACGGGGTGCCGTCGGGGGTTGATCCTGCGGTACTTCGGCGAGGAGCCGGGGGAGACGTGCGAGGCGTGCGACAACTGCCTGGGGCGTCACGAGCACGATGAGGCGCCGGCGTATCCGGGCGACCTGTACGACGAGATCGTGGCGTTGCGGGAGCAGCTGGCGCGGTCGGCGGACCGTGACCCATACCTGGTGTTCGAGAACCGGACGGCGCGGGAGTTGTCGACGTTCCGTCCGGCCTCGATGGATGCGCTGCGTGCAGTGTGGGGGATCGGTGAGCGCCGTGCGGCGTGGTTCGGTCAGGAGTTGTTGCGGTTGATCGCGGAGTGGGAGGAAGGGCATCCGGAGGCGGCGCCCCCGGCCTCGAACCCGGCGGTGCAGCAGTTGGGGTTGCGGCCACCCCGCGGCGCGGGCCTCGTGAGTGCGGTGTCGGAGGAGGATGTGCGGCCGGACGATCCGCTGTACATCGCGCTGCGTCAGTGGCGGACGGAGCGTGCGAAGAGC
>SCVR01000151.1 GCA_004296805.1 Dehalococcoidia bacterium | reverse complement strand
CGCCGGTGGCCTCGTGATGCACGCGAGCGCCCTCGGGCAGAGCATGGTGACCGTCGGAGACCCGAGCGCCATCGCAGCGATCGTCTCGATCCATCCCGGCCCGCGTGCCACCTACCTCACTACCGCGGCCCGCGAGCACGTCGATGCCTTGCGTGAGGCGTACGAGGTAGGTGACGTGTTGGCGATGCGTCGCATGGCCGTTACCAAGAGTGAGTTCGCGCCCGTGAACGGCCTCGTCCGTCGACTCCGCGGCCGCGACGCCGGCCGCATCAATTGGTTGTACTCCATCGATGGCGGGCGTGGCCGCTACTTCCCGGACGCGATCGAGCACGCCATCTACTACGGGGTGGTCGAGGGCGACCTGCTGGTCGCTGTCGCCGGTACCCACATCGTGGCGCCGAACGAGGGCGTGGCCGTCGTCGGCAACGTCTTCACGCACCCGGAGTACCGAGGCCGTGGCTACGCTGAACGGGTGACCTCCGCCGTCACCGCGGAACTGTTCGAGCGCGGCTGCAGCGAGGTGGTGCTGACCGTCGACCCGCAGAACACCCCCGCGGTTGCCGCCTACACCCACCTCGGGTTCCAGCCGGGGTCGGCTGTCGTGGAGGCGCGCCTGCGCCGCCGCGACACGATGGGCATCGCGCCATTGTGGCGCAGGACGCAGGCGGCGCGGCGTGGCCGCACGCTTGGCATGGGAGTGGAACTGGTAGACGCGAGGCCAATCCTCGCGCGAGAGGACCGATGATGACGACGCAACAGGCCCGCAACTACACGGGCGACATCGCCAACGCCGGACTCGCACGCGAGGGCGTCCAGCGCATCGAGTGGGCCGCGCGAGAGATGCCTGTCATGCGCATCATTCGCGACCGCTTCGCCAAGGAGCAGCCGTTCAAGGGCATCCGCATGACGGCCTGTCTCCACGTGACCAGTGAGACCGCCAACCTCATCCTCGCGCTCAAGGACGGGGGCGCGGACATCCGCCTCACCGCCTCCAACCCGCTTTCCACGCAGGACGAAGTCGCGGCGGCGCTCGCGGTCGACTACGGGATTGCCACCTACGCCATCAAGGGCGAGAGCACCGAGACCTACAACGCCCACCTCGAGGAGTCAGTCGGCCACCGTCCGCACATGACGATGGACGACGGCGCCGACGTCGTCGCCCTCCTGCACCGCACGCGGCGCGACCTGCTGAAGGACATCGTGGGCGGCACGGAGGAGACCACCACCGGTGTCATCCGCCTCAAGGCGCTCGCGAAGCAGGGCAAACTCGAATACCCGATCGTCGCGGTCAACGAGGCCAATACCAAGCACTTCTTCGATAACCGCTACGGCACCGGTCAGTCGACGCTCGACGGCATCATTCGCGCGACGAACATCCTCTTCGCCGGAAAGAACGTCGTCGTCTGCGGCTACGGCTGGTGTGGCAAGGGTGTCGCGATGCGGGCCAAGGGCCTCGGCGCCCAGGTCATCGTGACCGAAGTCGAACCCCTCCGCGCCCTCGAAGCCGTCATGGACGGATTCCGCGTCATGCCCATCGCTGAGGCCGCCCCGCTGGGTGACATCTTCGTCACCGTCACCGGCGACGTGAACGTCATCGACCGCGGTTCCTTCGCCACCATGAAGTCCGGCGCCATTATGGCGAACTCCGGCCACTTCGACGCCGAGATCAACCTGAAGGCCCTCGACGAAATGTCGGAGAGCCGTCGCTCCCTGCGCCCCTTCGTCGAGGAGTACCGGCTGATGGACGGCCGTGCACTCGTCGTGCTGGCGGAGGGCCGCCTCGTGAACCTCGGGGCCGCCGAGGGGCACCCGGCCTCCGTCATGGACATGTCCTTCGCCAACCAGGCCCTCTCCGCCGAGTACATGGTGCGCGAGTCGAAGAACCTGAAGCCGGACGTCTACGACGTCCCGAAGGTCATCGACGACGAGGTGGCCCGCCTGAAACTCGCCGCCATGGGTGTCCACATCGACACTCTGACCGAGGAGCAGGAGCGTTACCTGAACTCTTGGGAACTGGGCACCGAGTAGCCACACCCGCAGAGACACCGAGGCTCGCGCGGGCGCGCCAGCCTCGGTACCCTCGCGCGACGACGCAGGCGGCAGCCCCGGCCGGCCTGCGACCAAGACGGAGGACCGATGACCACCTCGTTCATGAGCAGCCCGCTGCTCCGCTTCACCAGCGAGTCCGTGACGGAGGGGCACCCCGACAAGATCTGTGACCAGATCTCAGACGCCGTCCTGGACGCCATCCTCGCCCAGGACCCGCGCTCACGGGTCGCCTGCGAGACCGCGACGACCACCGGCACCGTCTGGGTCTTCGGTGAGATCACCACGAACGCCTACGTCGAGATCGAGGCGATCGTCCGCTCCACCCTCCGCAGCATCGGCTACACCAGCAGCGAGATGGGGTTCGACGCCGACACGTGCGGCGTCATCTCTTCTATCAAGGGCCAGTCGCCTGACATCGCTCAGGGCGTGGGCGACGCACTTGAGGCCCGCGAGCGGGCGGGCGACGTCGAGCAGTACGACCGTGTGGGTGCCGGCGACCAGGGCATGATGATCGGCTTTGCCTGCAACGAGACCGAGGAGTACATGCCCCTCACGGCCTCGCTCTCGCACAAGCTCACCCTGCGGCTCTCCGAACTGCGGAAGAACGGCGTCCTCCCGTGGCTGCGCCCGGACGGCAAGAGCCAGGTCACCGTTGAGTACGCCTACGGCGCACCGCGGCGCATCGATGCCGTCGTCATCTCGACGCAGCACTCACCCGACATCGCCTACGACGACCTGCGCGCCGCGATCGAGCGGGACGTCATCCGTGCGATCTGCCCGCCCGAGTTGATGGACGACCAGACGAAGATCTTCGTCAACCCAACCGGACGCTTCGTGGTTGGTGGCCCCATGGGCGACGCTGGTCTGACCGGCCGCAAGATCATCGTGGATACCTACGGCGGTGTGGCCCGCCACGGGGGTGGCGCCTTCTCCGGCAAGGACCCGACCAAGGTCGACCGCTCGGCAGCCTACGCCGCCCGCCACCTCGCGAAGAACGTCGTCGCTGCTGGCCTGGCCGACCGCTTCGAGGTGCAGGTGTCCTATGCCATCGGTGTCGCACACCCGACCTCGATCGCGTTCGAGACCTTCGGCACCGCCAAGATCGACGAGGCTGAACTCGGCCGCCTGATCGAGGCGCACTTCGACATGCGCCCGGCCGCCATCGTCGACCGCTTTGACCTGCGCCGCCCGATCTACCAGCAGACCGCGTCGTACGGCCATTTCGGCCGTCTCGACCTCGACCTGCCGTGGGAGCGCCTCGATGTCGCACCGGCCCTGAAGAAGGCGGCAGGACTGGGGTAGGCGAATCCGCAGGCCAGACATAACCCGCTGCGCGGGAGGCGGGCTGCGTGCCCGCCTCTTCGATCCCGCGTAGGATCAGCGCAATGCGCGCCATTGTGCTGGTTGGAGGCGAGGGAACACGGCTCCGCCCACTGACGTGGCGGACGCCGAAGCAACTCGTCCCTGTCCTCAACCGTCCGCTCCTCGATCACCTCCTGCTCCACCTCCGCGCACACGGTGTTGACCGCGTGACCCTCGCGATGACCAGGCGCTCCGACCTCATCCAGCGCGCCTACGAGGACGGCCGCCGCCTCGGCATCGCCCTCGACTACGCCTACGAGGAGACGCCGCTCGGATCGGGTGGCGCCATCTCCAGCATCGCTCAGGGCTGGGATGAGCCGTTCATCGTCTGCAACGGCGACATCATCACGGACCTCGATCTCTCCGCCATGTGGCGCTCTCACCAGGAGCGCGGCGCAGTCCTCTCCATCTCGCTCTTCGAGGTCGAAGACCCCTCCGCCTTCGGCGTCGCCGACCTCGCAGAGGGCTTCCGCATCAAGCGGTTCGTCGAGAAGCCGAAACGCGAGGACGCGCCCAGCCACCTCATCAACTCGGGCACCTGGATCTTCGATCCCTCACTCATCGCGCAGATGGATCCCACCACGTTCCATCGGGTCGAGGAACGGCTGTTCCCCGACCTCTGCAACGCCGGCAAGCCTGTGTTCGGCTTCGATCACTCTGGCGGCTACTGGGGCGACATCGGGAACCCCACCGCACTGCTGCGCGTGAACCTTGATCTCGTCCTCGGTGCGATCCCCGCCCGCCTGGTTGGTGTACCGGTGACGCACGGTGTGCTCGTCGATCCGACGGCCACCATCGAGGACGGCGCACGCATCGAGGGGCCGGCAGTGGTCGGCGCCGGTACGGTCGTGGCGCGCGGCGCCCGGGTGACGCGCAGTGTCCTGTGGGACGGCGTGCGCATCGGTGCGGATGCCGCTGTGACTGGGTCCACCGTCGCCACTGGCGCCTGCATCGAGGCAGGCGCGACAGTCGAGGACAGCGTGGTGGCGCACGATGCGGTCGTGCCGGGGGGGACTACGGTACGGGGGGCCTCGGTTGAACCCGGTGCCACCTTCGGAGGGACGGCAGCATGACATCGACGCCTCCGATCGTGTTCGGGACGGACGGCTGGCGCGCCGTCATCGCGGACGACTTCACGTTTGAGAACGTGCGCACCGTCGCCCAGGCCATGGCCGAGTGGATGAAGCGCGAGGGCCACGCCCCGAAGGGCGTCGTCATCGGTTACGACACCCGCTTCCTTTCCGGTTCCTTCGCTGGCGCCGCCGCCGAGGTGATGGCCGCCAACGGGATCAAGGTCGCGCTCTCTTCGAACTTCCTGCCGACCCCCGCCCTCTCGTTCGCCGTACGCGAGCGTGGTGCGGGTGCGGGCATCATGATCACCGCGTCCCACAACCCGGCGAGGTGGAACGGCTTCAAGGTGAAGCCCTGGTATGGCGGCTCCGCGCCCGCCGAGGTGACCTCCGCGATCGAGGGCGCGATCCCCGCGATCCAGGCGGCCGGCCACGTCCCGTATGCCCCGCTCGGCGAACTCGAGGCGCAGGGCGCCGTCGAGCGGTTCGACGTGCGTGCGTCCTACCTGCGCGCGTGTGCCAACTTCGTCGACCTCGACCGCATCAGGGCGGCGGGCTTCCACGTGCTGGTGGACTCGATGTTTGGCGCCGCACAGGGATGGATCGCGAAGGCCGTCGTGGGTGGCGCCACGACCGTGCAGGAACTGCACGGTGAGCGGAACCCCTCGTTCCCCGGCTTGCGCGCCCCGGAACCGATCGCGCCGAACCTCACCGAGCCGATGGGGATGATCGCTGCCGGTGGCTTCGATGTCGGCCTCTCGACGGACGGCGACGGCGACCGCTTCGGCCTGATCGATGAACGCGGGCGGTTCGTCACGCAACTCCAGACGTTCGCGCTGCTGGTGCACTACTTCCTGGAGGTGCGAGGTGAGCGCGGCGCGATCGTGCGGTCGGTCACCATGACACGGATGGTGGACCGCCTCGGCGAGCTGTACGGCTGTCCGGTGCACGAGACGCGCGTGGGCTTCAAGTACCTGGGGCCGAAGATGATGGAGACGGACGCGATGATCGCCGGCGAGGAGTCCGGTGGCTCGGCGTTCCGCGGCCACATCCCCGAACGCGATGGCGTGCTCTCCGGCCTGCTCGTCCTCGATGCTATGGCCAAGACCGGTAAGCGCCCCTCCGAACTGCTCGCAGACGTCTACGCCCGCGTCGGCCAGCACGAGTACGACCGCATCGACGTCACCGTGCGGCCCGATGAGCGCACGGCGATCGAGGCCCGCGTGGGTGCCGCGACGCCTGCACGCATTGCCGGACTCGCCGTCACCGGAGTCGACCAGCTCGATGGCTACCGTTTCACCCTCGAAGGTGGTTGGTGGCTGCTGATCCGCTTCTCCGGGACCGAGCCGCTGATGCGCATCTATGCCGAGATGCCCTCGATGGAGCAGGTGCAGACCGCCCTCGCTGAGGGGCAGGCGTTGGCGGGGGTGTCTCTGTGACCGCAACGCTGGCACGGCTTGAGGACCCCGCGCTGATCGCGCAGGTGGACCCCGCGGGTTTCCACCTGCTGCTGCGCGCACTCCCATCGTCCGCTGCTGCGGCATGGAAGATGGGTTCCGAGTGGCCGCTCCCGCCATCGCTGCGCACGCCTCGGAAGGTACTGTTCGCGGGGGTCGGAGGCTCGGCAATCGGTGGTGACGTGGTGGCGACGCTCGCGGGCGTGGCCTCCGATATCCCCGTGCAGGTGATCCGGCAGTACGAGCCGCCACCAGTCGATGAGAACACCCTTGTCATTGCCTCGTCCTTCTCCGGCAACACGGAGGAGACTCTCTCCGCCTACGAAGCGACGTCCGGCGCGATGCGCCTAGCCCTGACCACAGGCGGAGAACTGGCGCGACGTGCGCAGCGCGATGGCGTCCCCGTCTTCACCTACTCATGGGACGGCCCCCCGCGTACCGGACTGGGCTTCGGGGTGTTCGCGACACTCGCGATCCTGAGCCGCCTCGGCGTCTTCCACCTGCCAGAACACGAGGTGGAGTCGACCATCGAGGCGCTGGAGACCTACACGAAGCTCTGGTCGCCGGAGGCCCCCGCGAACGAGGCGAAGCGCATCGGCCGCGCCCTCTACGACCGTGCCTCGTTGGTCATCGCGCCCGGCGCACTCGAGGTGACGGCGCGCCGGTGGGCGGGCGAGATCGCGGAGAACGCCAAGCAGTGGGCGCTCGCTGCGGGCCTTCCGGAGTTCAACCACAACCTGCTGGAAGCGGCCGGCTCCGGGACGGTTGCGGGCCTCGGTGTGGTGCTGCTCGACTCCGAGGTGGCGCACCAGCGGAACCGCCTCCGCATCCGTGAGACCGCACGGCTGCTCCGCGACGCGGGCACGCCTGTCGAGGTCGTCGAACTCCCTGGCCGGACGATGCTTGAAGCGATCATGGTCGGGTGCGCGCTCGGGTCGTGGTCGTCCTACTACCTCGCCCTGCTCCGCGGCGCCAACCCGTATCCGATCCCGGTGATGGACGGCCTGAAGGCGCGTCTCTCCGAGGGATAGCCGGATGGACCCGCTCACCCTGTTTGGTGCGACAGCCGTTTCGTTGATGCTGCTGTTCTATGCGCTGGAGCATCGCGGGCCGGTGTTCGTGCTGGCGTTCGCGGTCGCGTGTGCGGCATCCTCGGCCTACGGGTTTGCGCAGGGAGCCTGGCCGTTCGGGGTCGTCGAGGCGGTGTGGACGGTGGTGGCCCTCCGGCGGTGGTGGCAGCGGCGGCCGGCAGGGTCGCGCTAGTACTCCAGGACGGCGCGCACTGTGCGACCGTGCAGCGCGGCGCGGCCTTCGAGGGCTGCGAGTTCGATCAGGAAGACGAAGCCGGCGACCGAGCCGCCGCTCTCCTCGATCAGGTGGGCTGCGGCGGCTGCTGTGCCACCGGTCGCGAGCAGATCGTCGATGACGGCGACACGCCGTCCGGCCACCGAGGGCGTGCGGTGCATCTCCAGCGTCGCGGTGCCGTACTCGAGTGCGTAGTCCGCGCGGACGACCTCGGACGGCAGTTTCCCGGCCTTCCGCATCGGGACAAACGGGACGCCGAGCCGCTCCGCGACCGGGAGCCCAAAGATGAAGCCGCGCGCCTCGACACCGGCCACGACCTCGGCGTTGAGAGTGCGTGCTGCCTCGGTCATCGCCTCCATGGCGGCGTTCCGGGCGGCCGCGTCGAACAGCAAGGGCGTGATATCGCGGTAGAGGATGCCGGGTTGCGGGAAGTCCGGGATCGAGCGGATGAGGGCGTCCAGGGCAGCCAACTTTGAGTCCACCATACCGGGCAGAATATCGCGGGGGACACGCTCGCGCGCCTGTCTCGTGCGTCGGGTAGCATCCAGTAAATGGCCGAACTGCCCCCTCCCGCCCACGCCGACGATGACGCGTTCACCTCGATCGCGCCGTTCTATGACCTCGACTTCGAGGAGTACCACGACGACGCCGCGTTTTACGCGCGGCTGGCGACGAACCACGGCACGGAGATCCTCGAACTCGGGTGCGGGACGGGGCGGGTGACCGTCCCGCTGGCGCAGGTCGGGCTGAAGGTCACGGGCGTCGACATCAACGAGGCGATGCTGAAGATCGCGCGCGCGCGGTCGCGTGGGCTTCCGGTCACGTACCGCCAGGGCGACATGACCGACCTCGACCTGAAGAAGACGTTCGACCTGGTGACGATCCCGCTGGGGAGCGTGCAGCACCTCGCGAGCAGCGACGACCTCGTCGCGACGCTGGAGGTGGTGGCGCGGCACCTCGGGCCGGGCGGCGTCGGCGTCGTCGACGTGGAGTCGCCGCACTCGGACGACTTCTCGGTGGGGCCGCTGCCGGTGGTCGAGCACTGGACGAAGCCCTGGGAGGGCGGCACGGTCACGAAGGTGGTCGCGGTCGAGCCGCATCCGTCCGAGGGGATGAAGTGGATCACGTGGCACTTCGATGTGGCGGACCGAGAGGGACGGCTGCGTCGGGTGAATGCGGCGTTCTCCTTCCGGACGATCACGCTTGATGAACTGCATCTCGCGGGGCGGCTGGCGGGGCTGAAAATCATTGCCCGGTTCGGGGACTACGAGTTCACGCCGTACCACGATGGGGCGGAGCGGCTCGTCGTCCTGTTCCAGCGTGAGGACGACCCGATGCAGTGGGTGTACGAAGAGGATGACGGCTTCGAGATCGACCCCGAAGAGGCAGGTGGCGCGTGACGGCGATCGCGCTGGATGCGATGGGGGGCGATGACGCTCCAGGCGCGACCGTCGAGGGCGCGCTGGAGGCGGCTGCCGCCGGCATCGAGGTGGTGCTGGTCGGCGACGCGGAAGTGCTCGGGCATGAACTGAACCGGCTCACCGGCGCCTCCGCTGGGGGCAAGGGGACGCCGACGAACGTCCGCATCGTGCATGCGCCGGACCAGGTGGCGATGGGCGACCACGCGGCGCGCGAGGTGCGACGGCAGCGGCAGACCTCGCTGTACGTGGGGATGGAACTCGTGAAGGCGGGGGACGCGGGGGCGCTCGTCTCCATGGGGAACACGGGGGCGGGGATGGCGACGGCGCTCGTCGTCCTCGGGCGGCTGAAGGGCGTCGAACGGCCGGCGCTCGGCGCGGTGATCCCGGCGGGCGACGGCATGGTGCTGTTCCTCGACGTGGGGGCGAATGCCGATGCGCGTTCGAGCCACCTCGTGCAGTTCGCGCACCTCGGGTCGGCGTACATGGAGGCCGTGTACGGGGTGACGAAGCCTCGCGTGGCGCTGCTGTCGATCGGCGAGGAGCCCTCGAAGGGTTCGACGCTGGTGATCGAGACGCACGAGGCGTTGCAGGCGCTGGGCGAGCAGGGGCGGCTGAACTTCGTGGGGAACCTGGAGAGCCGCGACCTGCTGAACCAGAAGGCGGACGTGATCGTGACGGACGGGTTCACGGGGAACGTCGCGCTGAAGCTGGCCGAGGGGCTGGTGTCCTACCTGTTCGACTCGATGCGGGTGGCGGCGCGTTCGTCCCTGCGGTCGAAGGTGGGCGGGCTGTTGCTGTATCCCTCGCTGCGGGGGGTGCGGGAGCGGCTGGACTATCGGGCGCATGGTGCGGTGCCTCTCCTGGGTGTGGACGGTGGGGTGTTCATCGGGCACGGGCGTTCGGATGGGCATGCGGTGGCGAGCGGGTTGCTTGCGGCGCAGCGAGCGGTGGACCGCGGGATGCTTCCGGCCCTCGCTGCCTCAATCGCAGACGGTCTATCCAAATAGGGGACCCTCACTGTCACTTTGAGACCCTCACCCTCCAAACCTCCCTCCCCCTCCATGAGGGGGAAAGAGGTCACCCCACGCGGTCCAGGGCTACCGCGCGGGGACCCCGCAGAGAGGCTTCAGAACCCCCTCCCCCTAACCCCTCCCCTCACGGGGAGGGGAGTTGGCTTCGCTCTTGCTCCGGGCGTCCGCGTTGCGTTGATCGCGGATGGTGTTCCAAAGCAGGCACAGCCGGCAGTGGGTTGTGGCACTCGGTGGCGGTGGGGCGACTTACGCTACGAATCGTCGCGTAAAGAGGGGCGTTTTCGGGTGGCTTTGCGCTACGAGTCGTAGCGTTATTCGGGGTGGCGCGTCAGGTGGGTGTTGGAGATGAGGAGGCCGAAAGGCCTCTCTTCTTTTCTCGGTGTTTCTGGTCGTTTCGGTCGATGGAGGGGGCGAGTGTCAGGCGGGTGTTGGCGATCGCCGGCTGGCGACGCCTCGCCTTGCTCGGCTTCGGTGCCCAGGTCCCTCGTGGGCGGGTCTCGGGGATCTCGTTCGACACGTATTCGGTACTCGGTGGGTCGCCGCGTGACGTGAACGTGACGGCACGGAGGTTACAAAAGTAGGGAACTGTTTCCAGTGTTCAGGTTGCTTCGGATGTGAGCGAGGGGTGAGTTGTGAGCATGCTGCGACGTCTCACCCGTCCGCTCGTCCGAGGTCCGATTCCTCGCGTGTTCTTCCTGGGCAGCCGGGCGGGATGCAACGGTTGCGATGCCGTGACGCGTCCGCTGACCGAGCATTCCAACCGAGGCTTCTACTGTGAGCGATGCTCGCAGGAGGTCAGCGCCGAGGGCGTTGTCGTGCGTCGATGATCGCGGCGTCGGCGGCGGTCATCCGGTTGATCTTCGCGCTGATGTTCGCGCAGCCGTTCGTGCCTGCGGATGTGGCGGCGGTGGGTATCACCGTCACGGCGGTGGAGCAGACGCCGGTCGCGGGGGCGAGTGGTTGGATCGGGTGTGCGGCTGAGCGCTGTGAGATCCAGATCGTCGACCTCGCGCATATGCGGCATGAGGTTTGCCACGGTCTGGACTGGCTTTCGGACGGTCGGATGGACGGGGCGATCGCGGGGTGGCGTCCGTGGTTGGTGACGTTGCCGCAGGCGAGTGAGCCGTGGGATGACACGGAGCGTTTCGGGTACTGGTGCTCTCGTCAGGTGGTGAGGGAGTGATCGGCGCGGCAGGTTGATCGAGGGCCGCTGGCCCGCTCCTCCCCTGCTTCTTTCCTCTCCTTCCCTCTTCGCTCTTGTCTGATCGGCTTGTGGCCGTGATGACCGCTCGTACTGCTGCGGCTCTGCCGCAGGCAGCCCCCATCCCCTGCCCCTACCTGCACCCCACGCGGTCCCGGGCTACCGCGCGGGGGCCCCGAAGATCGGGGAAGGGTTACATACCTTGATCACCTCACCCCTCAGCCCCCTCTCCTCAAGGAGAGGGGGAGCGGGCGCACGCCTATCGTCCCGGGCGGAGGTCGAGGCGGCGGAGGAGTTGGGCGTTGGCGGCGACGATGATCGTGGAGAGGCTCATGAAGATCGCGCCCACCGCGGGCGGGAGTACGAAGCCGATGGGGGCGAGGACGCCTGCCGCGAGGGGGATCGCGAGGACGTTGTAGCCGGTGGCCCAGACGAGGTTCTGCACCATCTTCCGGTAGGCGCCGCGGGAGAGGCGGATGACGCCGGTCACGCCGCGCGGGTCGTCCGAAGCGAGGACGACGCCGGCGGACTCGATCGCCACGTCCGTGCCGGCGCCGATGGCGATGCCGACATCGGCCTGCGCGAGCGCGGGGGCGTCGTTCACGCCGTCACCGACCATCGCGACGCGCAGGTGGCGGCCCTGCAGGTCGACGACCTGCGCGGCCTTGTCTCCCGGGAGCACCTCGGCGAAGACCTCATCGATCCCGAGGTCGCGGGCGACGGCTTCAGCGACGTTGCGGGCATCGCCGGTGACCATCGCGACACGGACACCGGCTTCGTGCAGTTCAGCGACGGCCTGCCGTG
>SCVR01000150.1 GCA_004296805.1 Dehalococcoidia bacterium | reverse complement strand
CCACCGCGACCTCGGGGTACACACGGAGATGTTCTCGGACGGGGTGGTGGACCTGGTGGAGCGCGGCGTGATCACGGGGGCACGCAAGCGACTACACCCCGGGGTGATCGTGTCGTCGTTTGTCATGGGCACCCGGCGGCTCTACGACTTCGTCGACAACAACCCAACCGTGGCGATGTATCCGTCTCACTACACGAATGACCTCGCCGTGATCGCGGCGCATGAGGAGATGGTGGCCGTGAACTCGGCCATCGAGGTCGACCTCACCGGGCAGGTCTGTGCCGACTCGATCGGCGGGCGGTTCCACAGCGGCATCGGGGGCCAACTCGACTTCATCCGGGGCGCCGCGCGCGCCCCTGGAGGCCGACCGATCATCGCGCTGCCGGCCACCACGGTCGACGGCAGCGTGTCGCGCATCGTCTCGCGGCTCGCGGCGGGTGCGGGCGTCGTCACGACGCGCGGCGATGTCCGCTTCGTCGTCACCGAGTACGGCATCGCAGACCTGCACGGACGCACCGTCCGCGAACGAGCACAGGCGCTCTGCCGGATCGCCGCGCCTCAGTTCCGCGAACGCCTCGCGCGGGAGGCGCACGAGGTCTACGGGCTCACGCTGGAGATGTAGCCGTGGTCACTCAGCCGGGCAGGCCGCCAGCATGGTGACGAGCGCATCCCGCTCGGGCACCGTCACCGTCAGCGACCACCGCGTCTTCACGGTGACCCATGCGGTGGCGTAGTCGCACCAGTACTCACGCCGCGGAGGACGCCACGCCTCTGGCCCATCGGACCCCTTCGCCTGATTCACGGAATCACGCACCGCGATGAGCGCCTCTGGATGCGCCAGGTCGTTGGCGTACGCACGACGTCGATCGGCGGCCCAGTCCCAGCCTCCCGATTTGTGCGCGTTCTCCAACGGGACGAGGTGGTCGATATCGACATCGCTGGGGTCGGTGAACGTCTGTCCCGTGTACTCGTCGAACCACTGTCCTGCGGCGACGCGGCACGCCTTGTCGCCGGCGAACGAGACCGGCACTCGAGATTCGGCGATCAGGACTTCCTGGCGGGTGTCCTGACAATCGACGTCCTCGTCGATCCAGTGCTGCCAGGCGGATCGGTCGTACTTCGGGGAGCCTGTGTGAGGTGTCGCTACGGGTGGCATGTGGAGCCCGCGAGGCAGCGGCTTCTCGGTGGCCGCCTGGCGCGACGTCGTCTCGGTTGTGGCCGTAAGTGGATGGTCGTTTGCCCTTTCCGGAAGCGAATCCGGGCGCGAACACAGGGCGGCCACCGCAAGCACGATCAACAATGCCACGAAGAGCAGTACGAGGTGCTTCGGCTTCATCGATGTGAACGGTAGCGCGAGGCCAGCGGCGGATCGCCCCACTGAATGGAGAACCCGCCATCAAGGGATCGTTGGACGCGCTGGAACGGCCGTCCTACTATCCCGCCGCCGACGGGCGAGCAAGGGGGGAACGATGACGACACAGCCGCAGGCTGACACGCAGCCGACCCTGGTGACGCAGGAGATGATCGATAAGAAGGGCGTGTGGGAGCAGGAATCGACCGCCCCTCCGATCGCCGAGTCTGACATCCGGAAGTGGTGCATCGCGACCTACTGGCCGGAGAAGCCGCCCCGTCACTACTGGGACGCGGAGTACGCCAAGACAACCGCCTGGGGCGGCATTGTGGCGCCGCCGGACTTCAACCCGTTCGCGTGGCCGATCGACCGGCCGCCCGTTCCCGCCTCGCGGCAGTCCGCGACCGCTGCCGGCGCCGGCCAGCGAGGGATGAACGGCGGGCAGGTGGACACCTTCGGTGTCCCGATGCGCCCGGGCGATGTCATCACCACACGCTCCCGCACCACCGGCTGGGAGGAGCGTCAGACTCGCCTCGGGTGGACGCTCTTCACCTACGGCGAGACCGAGTGGCGAAACCAGAACAACGAGGTCGTGAAGACTCGCGTCCGAACCGGCATCCGCTTCTAGCACCGCGTCCGAGGAGGACCAGATGGCCAACGTGTACTTCGAAGACATCAACGTCGGTGACTCGATCCCGGCGTGGTCGCGGAAGACCGACTTCATGTCCTGGAACCGCTACGCCGCTGTGAACGACGAGTTCGTCTATATCCACATGGACGACGAGGCTGGACGCGCCGCGCTCAACGAGCAGGGCGCCTTCGGGATGGGCAACCTTCGCTATGCCTACCTCGTGAACTCGCTGCACGACTGGATCGGCGAAGGCGCCCGCATCCACGAGGTCGGCTGCCAGTTCCGCGCAATCAACCAGAAGAACGACGTCCTGACGGTGACCGGGAAGGTGACCGATAAGAAGGTCGAGAATGGCGAGAACCGCGTGTACCTCGACATGAACGTCGTGAACCAGAAGGGCGAGGCCACCTGCCCCGGCACCGCGATTGTGGTGCTCCCCAGCAAGAAGTAGCCCAGCTCCGACAACCACAGGAAGGGCGCCCGCGGGGCGCCCTTTTCATTCGCGCCTCGTCCCGCGGCCCTTGCGGCTTGACGAGGCAGCACCACAGTCGTGATAGTGCCCTTGCCTGACCCACGTTCGTGGGGCCCAGCGTGTTCCTCCGCCCGGCTGGGTGGGAGATGGGAGACCGCAATGGACTGGAACGATAGCCCCGAGCAAGCCACCTTCCGGCAGGAAGTGCGCAGCGTCATCCAGTCGAAGCTCCCTGAGCGATACCGCAACATGGATGAGGATGGCGAGTTCGGCGGCTGGCAGGTTGACCGCAAATCAGAAGACGCGACGGCCCGTCAGGCTGCGATCGATTGGGCGAACGCGCTCGCGGAGCACGGCTGGGTCGCCCCCCAGTGGCCTAAGGAGTACGGCGGCGCCGGCCTAAGCCCGATGGAACAGTTCATCTTCCGTCAGGAAATGGCGGCTGCTGGCGCACCGGCGGTCGGCGGCATGGGCGTCCAGATGCTCGGCCCCACCCTCATCGTCCATGGCTCGCCCGAACAGAAGGCCGAGCACCTGCCCAAGATCCTCTCCGGCGAAGTCGCCTGGTGTCAGGGCTACTCCGAGCCCGGCTCCGGCTCCGACCTCGCTTCGCTCCAGACCCGCGCCGTCCGTGACGGTGACGACTGGGTCATCAACGGGCAGAAGATCTGGACTTCCGGCGCGCACACTGCCGACTGGATGTTCGCCCTCGTCCGCACCGACCCGGACGCCCCGAAGCACCGAGGCATCTCGTTCGTGATCATGGACCGCAAGACGCCTGGCATTTCGCTCCGGCCACTGATCAACATGGGCTGGACCCACGGCTTCAACGAGACCTTCTTCGAGGACGTCCGCATTCCGGCCAGGAACACCGTCGGGGAGATCAACCGAGGCTGGTACGTCGGGGCCTCCCTCCTCGACTTCGAGCGCTCGAACATCCAGGGCGCGATGTCGGCGCGGCGCACGATCAGCGAGTTGATCTCGTACGTGAAGTCGGATGCCGGGAAGTCGAAATCCCAGCTCGACCGCGAGCCCGTGCTGCGGCACGAGATCGCGCAGGCCTACGTGGAGTCCGAGGTCCTGTTCAACTTCTCCTTCCGCATCATCTCGATGCAGAACCGCGGCCTCATCCCGAACTACGAGGCCTCGACGTCGAAGCTCTACAACTCGGAACTGGTGCAACGCCTTGCCCGTACCG
Organism: Dehalococcoidia bacterium; assembly: GCA_004296805.1. Lineage (GTDB taxonomy): Bacteria > Chloroflexota > Dehalococcoidia > UBA2979 > UBA2979 > SURF-43. The sequence goes on along the minus strand of SCVR01000150.1, from coordinate 278 downwards.
GCACCAAGGTGTTCGGCCTCTACTCGAACGTCTGGGACAGCAAGGACAAGAACGCGGCGATGAACGCCCGCTTCACCCAGTCCTACGTGATGACCGTCCCGATGACCATCGCCGGCGGTACTTCCGAGATCCAGCGCAACGTCATCGCGACGCGCGGCCTCGGGCTACCCCGCGGTTAGCCCTCGCAGCGGTTGCACACACGAAGGCCCGCCTGACGGCGGGCCTTCTGCTTGGTCAGATGTGAGTCAGGACAGTGTGCGCACGAGCGCTGCGCGGTC
>SCVR01000149.1 GCA_004296805.1 Dehalococcoidia bacterium | reverse complement strand
AACGGTTCGGCATGGGCGTCGGCAAACCGCGCGTCGTCGTCGGGATCCCCTCCGGGGCAACCGAGGTTGAGAAGCGCGCGGTCCACGACGCGGCCATCGCCGCAGGTGCACGCGCTGCCTACCTCATCGAGGAGCCGATGGCGGCCGCGATCGGCGCTGGCCTTCCCGTGATGGACGCGGCCGGTTCGATGTGCGTGGACATCGGAGGGGGCACCACGGAGGTCGCGGTGATCGCCCTCGGCGGCATCGTGCGTTCTCAGTCGGCACGCGCCGCGGGTGACGCGATGGACGTGGCGATCATGGATTACGCCCGGCAGGTCCATAACCTCCTCATCGGTGAACGCACCGCAGAGCAGTTGAAGATCACCGCTGGTTCAGCCTTCCCACTCGACGACGAAGGGTCGGCTGATCTCCGCGGGCGCGACCTCGCGACCGGCCTGCCTAAATCGGTCGAGGTCTCGACGGTTGAGATCCGCGACGCGCTCTCACCCGTCGTGAACGAGATCGTGCGGACCGTGCGAGCCACGATCGAGACCACCCCACCCGAACTCGTAGCCGACTTGATGATGCACGGCATCGCAATGACCGGCGGCGGCTCCATGCTCCGCGGCCTCGACCGCAAGCTCGCGACCGAGACCCGGTTCCCCGTCTATGTGGGTGAAGACCCACTGCGCTCAGTCGTCCGAGGCTGTGCCGACGCCCTCGAGGAGACCGAGACCCTTCAGAAGGTGCAGTCGGCGGTGGCCTCGCGCCGCCCGCCTCGCTAGCCAGGACGAGACGCCCTCGGGCGTGCTCCGTCAGGTCGAGACACCGCCGACCCCACCCGCCGGTGTCGCCGCGCGCAGGCCCCGCGAGGATGCGCGGTGAGGAGGCGATCGCGTGACCGGTGTCCGCAACCTCGCCTGGTTCTCCGGCGCACTGCTCGTGGCTGTCATCGCGCTGCTGCTTGCGCGCATCCCGTTCGCCGGCAACATCGAGGCACATGGCGCGTCCGTGGCCGCCCCCATCGCGAGCGCGCTACGCGATGCCACCCGCCCGATCACGGATGTCCTGCTGCATGCCGGTCAACTCGGTGAGCTCTCACGCGAAAACGCGTCGCTCCGTCAGGAACTGGCTCGCGCCCAGGCGGAACTCGCTGCCGTCCGCGAACAGCGTGCCGCCAACGAGGAGATCACGGCGTTGCAGCAGGCAGCAGGTGAACTCGGCAGCCGTGTGACGGCACCAGTCCTGCTGCGTGACCCGGCGCCGGGACGACAGATGCTCCTGATTGGTCGAGGGACTGCTGATGGAGTACACGTGGGCCAGCCAGTCCTCGGGCCGGGCGCCACGTTGGTAGGCGTCGTCGCGGCCGCCGACGTGCGTCGGGCGCGCGTCCGGCTGCTCCACGACTCAGACAGCGCCGTGGCCGCAGTCCTGCAATCCTCGCGGGTGCAGGGCTCGCTCATCGGCAGTGGCGAGGGCCTCCGCCTCGACATGGTCGCGGCCACCATCCCGGTCGCGACCGGCGACCTCGTCCTGACGAGCGCGCTCGGCGGCCTCCTCCCGCCCGGCCTGCTCATCGGTCGTGTCGCGAACGTCGACACCCGCAGCGAAGACCTCGTCGCTCGTATCCGGGTGGAGCCACTGGTCGACTACAACCGGCTCGAACAGGTACTCGTGCTCACAGACGCCCGTCAGGGGCTCTCCTTGACCAACGAGCGGCCTCGATGATCGCCCTGGCGGTGCTGGCCGGCCTGCTGTCCGCACTCGTGCAGGGAGGCCCCCTCGCGTCCCTCGGGGACGCCGGAGCGGCCTTCGCGGTCCCAGGTGCCCTCGCCGCCGGCTGGGCCGCCGTGCGGGGCCCCCGCGAGGCGATTGCGCTCGCGTTCAGCGCCGCTGTTGTCCTCGGCGTGCTGTCCGAGGCACGCGTGGGCCTGTTCGCCCTCGCGCTGCTACCGGCAGTCGCTGCCGGGACACTAGCGATGGCTGAACGCCCGGGACGACGCATCCGGTCGATCCGTGCATCACTGGCAGGCTGGCTCGGCGCCGTCGCTTACGTCGTGCTGTTGGTCGTCACCGCAGGGGTCAGTCCGAGCGGGCCATCGATCGCCTGGGGACTCCTCGCCAGCGGGGTCGTCGCAGGCTTCACCTGCTTGCTGATCTTCCCGCTGCGCC
>SCVR01000148.1 GCA_004296805.1 Dehalococcoidia bacterium | reverse complement strand
TCGCCTCCGAGGACGCACGCTTCACGGCGTCCTCGATCTCCTCGGGCGTGCGGACGACGCGCATGCCCCGGCCACCACCACCCGCGACGGCCTTCACGATGACCGGTGCACCCCCGAGCGAGGCCATGAACGTGCGCGCAGCGTCGGCATCAACTTCTGCCAGTGTGCCCGGGAGCACGGGGACACCCTCGACCTCCGCGAGGGCGCGGGCGCGGAGTTTGTCGCCGAAGAGTGAGAGCGCACCGACGCTCGGGCCGACGAACGTGATGCCGACGTCCGCGCAGGCCTGCGCGAAGTTCGCGTTCTCCGAGAGGAACCCGTAGCCGGGGTGGACGGCGTCGCACCCGTTCGCGACGGCAGCAGCGACCACCTGGGCGATGTCGAGGTACGGCATCACGCCCTGGCCGGTGAGTTGGTGTGCCTCATCTGCAGCGCGGACATGGAGCGCGCGGTCTTCGTCTTCAGAGTAGATGGCGACGGTGCGGATCCCGAGGCCGGCCGCGGCGCGGATGACGCGGATCGCGATCTCACCTCGGTTGGCGATCAACAACTTGGTGACTGGCATCCCGGTACCTCGCCATTCCAGCCCGGGGGCGAACCGCCCCGGGGCGGCGCTAGTGAATCACACCCTCGGCCATCAGCCGGTAGTACTCGTCCTCCGGGAGGTTGAGGAGGCCCCGGTAGACCGCCTCGTTGTGCTCGCCCATCCGGGGAGCGCGACGGAGGGGCGGGGACTGGCCGTCCAGGCGACCGGGTTGGCGGTGAGTCGTGAAAGTGGTCATCTCGTCTTCGCGGCGGATGCCCTCGAAATGGTGGACGGGCAAATGAGGGTCACGCTCCACCAAGTCAATGATGTCCTCTACCACGCCAGCCATGACGCCAACAGCCTGGAGGCGGTGGGTCAGCACCCACGGGTCGAGGGTGGACGCCCACCGGGCGACCTGGAGGTCGAGCGCGTCCTCGTTGGACTGCCGGGTAGCCAGAGTGGCGAACCGGGGGTCGGCGGCAAGATCAGGGCGGGCCATTGCGTCGCAGAGGGCGCGCCACTCCTCGTCGGTGCGGACGGCGATGACGCACCAGCGGTCCTCGCCCGCGCAGGGGTAGGCGCCGTGCGGCGCGGCGTCCGGGGCGCGGTTGCCTCGCGGTGCGGCGATGTGGCCGTTTGCGGTGTAGTCGAGCATCGCGGGGCCGAGGAGGGCGACGGTCGCCTCCATCTGGGCGAGGTCGATGAACTGGCCCTCGCCGGTGCGGTCTCGATGGATGAGCGCGGCCATGAGGGCGCTGACGGCGAAGTAAGGCGTGGAGAAGTCTGAGTAGAGCGGTGCCATGCCGACAGGGGGACGGCCGGGGAAGCCCATGTTGGTCCTCATGCCGCCGTAGCCGATGACGCCGTTCCCGTAGGAGCCATATCGGATGTAGGGGCCGGTGGTACCCATGACCGGCATGGTGAGCATGATCACATCCGGCTTAATGGCGCGGAGGTCCGCGTACCCGAGCCCCCAACGGTCCATGCGATCGCCGGTGAAGTTGTTCACGACGATGTCCGACCGTTTCACGATTTCCCTGGCGAGGTCGCTCCCGCGCGGAGTGCCGAGGTTGAGCAGCACGGACTGCTTGTTGGTGTTGCAGTCGTTGAAGACGCCGTTGGAGTCGACGGTCTGTTCGGCGGTCGGGTGGACGCCAGTGAGCCGAATCGTGTCGAGGCGCGCGTGCGACTCGATCTTGATCACTTCA
>SCVR01000147.1 GCA_004296805.1 Dehalococcoidia bacterium | reverse complement strand
CGAGGATCTGGTCCTTCGAGTACTTCTTCGTGAGCTCAAGGGCGATGACTGTCTCGCGCAGTTTGCGGTCCACAGTCCGATCAGTCCGTTGCTCGCTGGGGATATAGACATTCTTCGCGAGCTGCTGGGTGATCGAGGACCCACCGGAACCCTGGAGGAAGTTGCCGCTCAGGAACGGCGTGAAGTTCTCCACGCCCGCACGGATGAAGCCGCGCGTGTTGATCCCGTTGTTCTCGTAGAACGTGGGGTCTTCGACGGCGATCGTTGCCTTCACCAGGTCCGGCGCGATCTGTCCTACGGGGACGGGGCGGCGCAGGCCGGACAGGTTGTCCACGAACTCATACAGCAGCACCCCGTTGCGGTCATAGATGCGCGCGCCACCGCGAGGGAGTTGGGCGATGAGCTGTTCCGGCGGCACGACTGCGTGGGAGATGCTGTTGTACTGGGCCAGCACGAAGATGCCGAGTCCCCCCGCACTGAGGATCGCTGCCAGGAACAGCGAGGCGAGGACGCCACCCGCGACGATCAGCGCGCGCGACTTCTGTTCGCCGTCCTCGGCCAGCGGCCCGGTGCCGCGCTTGGAGAGCCGCCTGCGCAGGACGGCCTGCAACGCCGGGTTCATCGGGCGTCCTCGCGTCTCAGGATGACGAGGTGCGAAATTCCGAAGCGCCGGAGGGAGTTGCCCTCCGCCCAGTAGCAGGCCCGCCGCACGATGCGCCCGACGCGCCGCCAGCGCTCCTCGACGTTGTCGAACCCCGGGTAGACATAAGTCTGATCGACGATCCGCAGCGGTGTGCCAGCGATCAAGCGCGCCCAGTCGCCGTGGCGGTAGGCGCGAGCGTGGGGCACCAGCCGGTTGCGGAGCGCGTCCGGCAGCCAGTTCACGAGCGGGATGTTGCCGAAGATGTAGCGCCCTCGCCAGTAAATGCCGTGCGTCTCAAACGGGTAGAGGCGGTTCGGCGCATACAGCACGCAGGTGCCTCCGGGACGTAGCACCCGCGCGATCTCGCGCAGCGTCGCGCGGTCGTCGGCCACATGCTCAATGACCTCGTTGAGGACGATCACGTCCATCGTCGCGTCTCGGAAAGGGAGGGCCTCGCCGGCGGCCGCCAGAAATCCCTCCACACCGTCCGTCTGGGTGGCTGCCACGCGCCCCCGAGCCTCTACGAGACGAGACGTGGCCACATCCGAGCCGAGGACGCGCGCACCTCTTCGAGCGAAGGCCCGGACGTACTCGCCCACGCCGCAACCGAGGTCCAGGACGCGCCGGCCGGTCAGCGGCACGTAGCGCTCGATGAGGGCAAGGCGGCGCTCCTGACCGGAACGCCAGACATAACTCGGATTGCCGAGGCGTGCGGCCTCCGGCTCATGCTCGCCGAGGTGGTGCGGGTCCACCGCGGTGGAGGAGTCGGCGGGTCCGGTCATGCGCGCGGCCTCCACGGTGCCTTCGACGACAGCGAAACAGCCGAGGCGTCCCGCGACGACCTCGATCCTAGGTGCGCTGGCCCGGTGGGGGGAGCGCCTTCTAGAATAGGCACGCGCCGTCCCCCTGTCGCATGATCGGGCATACCGGAGCCGCCCTCGGGCACGCCGAGTGGAGGATTTGTGGCACTCACCGCAGAGGAAGTCCGTCACATCGCCACCCTGGCTCGCGTCGCGGTCTCCCCGGAGGAGGTCGAACGGCTGCGGGTTCAGCTGTCCGGCATCCTGGACCAGTTCCAGATGCTGAACGACATCGACACCTCGGATGTTCCGCCGACGGCCCAGTCTTTGAATCTGCACTCCGTGCAGCGCCACGACGAGGTGCAGGCCTCATTGCCGCGGTCGGAGGCACTCAAGAACGCCCCCCGCACCGAGGATGGCTACATCCGCGTTCGCGCCGTGCTGGATTAGGCCCTTATGCCCCCGATCGACCTCGACGTCACGGCCCACGAGCACGCCCGGCGACTGCGCGCCGGCGAGTACACCGCCCGTGCCCTCGCGGAGGCCACGCTGGCGCGTGTCCGGGCACAGGAGCCATCACTCAATGCCTACATCACGGTCACGGACGCGCTCGCCCTCGCACAGGCCGAGGCGGCTGACACGCGGCTCAAGGCAGGCGATGCCGGCCCGCTGGTGGGCATCCCTGTTGGGGTGAAGGATCTGCTGTCGACGAAGGGAGTCCAGACGACCGCGGCCTCCCACATCCTCGAGGGGTTTGTCCCCGTCCTCGACTGCACCGTGGTCGAGCGACTCAACGCGGCAGGCGCGGTCACCATCGGCAAGACCAACCTCGACGAGTTCGCGATGGGCTCGTCCACCGAGCACTCGTACTTCGGGCCGACGAAGAATCCGTGGGACCTGTCACGAGTCCCGGGGGGGTCGTCGGGTGGCTCGGCAGCCACCGTGGCGTCCCGGGGAGTTCCGATTTCCATCGGGACTGACACTGGCGGCTCGATCCGGCAGCCGGCCGCGCTCTGCGGGATCCTGGGACTCAAGACCACGTATGGCCGTGTGTCGCGCTTCGGGATCGTCGCGTTCGCCTCATCGCTCGACCAGGCAGGCCCGTTCGGGCGAGACGCACTCGATGTCGCCAACCTCCTGGGTGCCATCGCTGGCCACGACGCGCACGACTCGACCACTGTGCCGGTCCCCGTGCCGGACTACACCGAGCGGTTCGCGCGTGGCTTCGATGGCCTGCGTGTCGGCGTGCCTGACTCGCTGATGGAGCAGGGCGTCGACCCGGGTGTGCGCGAGGCGGTGGAACAGGCGATCGCGACGTTCGCCGCGAATGGCGCACAGGTGAAGCGCGGCATCGAGTTGCCTGCCGCTAGGGCGGCCCTGCCGGTGTACTACATCATCGCCCCCTCAGAAGCGTCTGCGAACCTCGCGCGGTACGACGGCGTGAAGTACGGGTTCTCATACCCCGACGGTAAGAACGCTGAAGAGGCCATGGCCGAGAGCCGAGGTCGCGGGTTCGGTGCCGAGGTGAAGCGCCGCATCATGCTGGGCACGTACGCGCTGTCCGCCGGGTACTACGACGCGTACTACCTCAAGGCGCAGAAAGTGCGGACACTCATCCAGCGCGAGTACGCAGCGGCCTTCGCAGACGTCGATCTCATCCTGACGCCGACCAGCCCCGGCGTGGCCTTCCGGATCGGCGAGAAGGTCGACGACCCGGTGGCGATGTACCTCAACGACCTGTACACGATCCCGGTGAACATTGCCGGCATCCCTGGCATCTCCATCCCCTGCGGCTTCTCTGAGGGGTTGCCGGTGGGGTTGCAGCTGGTCGGACGGCCGTTCGAGGAGTCGACGCTGCTGCAGGCGGCGCACGCATATGGAAGCGTCACGGATTGGCACCAGCGGCGCCCGCCTGCGCTGCCGGAGGCGTAGACTCGCGCGCCATGACCAACCATCCATCTCCCTTCGGCCTGCCTCGACGTGACCCCAACAGCGGGAACGGCGGTGGCGGCGGCTTCGAGGACGACGGCACTGGGGGCCCGGGCGGCCCCGGTGGCGAGCTGCCGCGCGACCTGGGCGGTGACAATCCCGACGAAGAACTGACCCTGAAGATCACCGGCGTCCGCGCTCGCCAGGGCCAGGAGCCCGGCGAGATGGACCTGGAGATCGAAACCAGCCGAGGCACCATCACCGCGTTCTTCACGCCGGTCGAAGGCAAGACCGGCGTCGCGCTCTTCCTCGGCGGCGCCGGGGGAGGCGTGCGCGGCCCCGCGAACGAGATGTACGTGACGCTGGCGGGGGAACTGGCCCTGAAGGGTGTCTCCACGCTCCGCCTTGAGTACCGCAACGCCGGCGAGTTCGAGGAGTGCGTCATGGACGCCCTCGCGGGCTGCTCGTTCCTCAAAGGCATCGGTGCGGAACGGGCCGTCGTCGTCGGACATTCGTTTGGCGGAGCGGTGGCGGTGAAGGCTGGTGAGCTCGCACCAATCATCTCAGCGGTCTGCGGGCTGTCCTCGCAGCGGTTCGGGACCTTCGAAGTGGAACGTCTGTCCAAGCCACTCCTGCTGATCCACGGCTCGCAGGACGAAGTGCTGGATCAGCAAGCCTCAAAGGACATCTATGAGCGCGCGCGCGAACCGAAGCGCCTCGTGATCCTCGAAGGCGACGGCCATGGCCTCGCTCGCCACGCGGACGAGGTGCGATCGCTGGTTACCCAGTTCGTCGTGGACCACGCCGGCGAGGCCTAGCCCCTTTGCGACCATGAGGAATCCCGACTGAAGTCCTCGGGCTGAGACTACTCGGTAACACTCCGGATACAGGTCGGTTCCCTTCGGATGTTATGCTCCCTCAGGTTCGGACCCCGGCTCCTTCGCCCAGCGGGCGAAGAACGCCTGCCGGAGGAGTGCGGACTAACGACCCGGAAGCCTGCGAGGAGGGGGAAGCCCAATTCGCGGGGTTGGGGAGGGAAGCAGCGATGACGACCGACACACCCGCCTACAGCCCGGGGCTGGAGGGCGTGCCGATTGCGGAGTCAGCCCTTTCGCTCGTCGAGGGGCAGGTTGGTCGTCTCTCCTATCGCGGCTACTCCATCGAGGACATCACCGGTCCCGAGAACACCTTCGAAGAGATCGTCGCCCTCATCTACGACGGCGAATTGCCGAAGCCCGCGCGCATCCTTGAGATGAAGCGTCACCTTGAGGCGCAGCGTGCGCTGACCCCCGCCCAGATCGAGTTCGCCCGCAGCGCGGCGAAGTTGTCGCACCCGATGTTCGCCCTGCAGGCCGCCGTCGCGATCCTCGGCCCGATGGACAACGACTTCGAGCGCAAGGTGGAGACGGTCACGGAGCGCGGCCTCGCGCTGACTGCCAAGGTCGGGCACCTGGTCGGCGTGATCGCACAGGCGGTCGCCGGCAAGCCCTACGACGGTCCTCGGCCGGGCGAGTCACACGCGCACATGATGCTGCGCATGCTGACGGGCAAGGAGCCCACGGAACTCCACAACCGCGTGATGGATGCGCTGCTGATCTTGCAGGCCGACCACTCCGCGGGGAACGCCTCCACCTTCACCTCTCGCGTCGTTACGTCGACGAAGGCTGAGCCCGAGGCGGTTGTGTCCTCGGCGATCGGCGCCCTGTCCGGCCCGGCGCACGGTGGCGCGAACGAGCACTCGCTGCGGCTGTTCATGGAGATCGGTGCGCCGTCTGGCGCGGAGGCGAAGATCCAGCGCCTGCTCGAGGACAAGTACAAGATCCCCGGCTTCGGCCACCGCGTGTATCACGTGAAGGACCCGCGTTCGAAGGTCATCCAGACCCTCGCCGCCGAGGTGATCAAGGGCGAGACGCCAGAGGCGGACCACTACCAGATCGCCCTGATGGTCGAGAAGATCGCCACCGCCCGCCTCGGCGACCGTGGGCTCTTCCCGAACGTCGACCTGTTCTCCGGTTGTGTCTTCGAGGCGATCGGCATCCCGATCGACTTCTTCACGCCGGTGTTCGCAGCCTCGCGGACGGCGGGGTGGACGGCGAACATCCGCGAGCAATGGGACTCCGGAAACCGGATCTTCCGCCCGGCCCAGATCTACGTCGGCCCGCCGATCCGGGAGTACACGCCGATCACGCGCAGGTAGTCCTCGCCATTGAGTACTGTCGCGAGGCC
>SCVR01000146.1 GCA_004296805.1 Dehalococcoidia bacterium | reverse complement strand
TGGGCCAGCGATGGCGGCGCTCGGTGCGTGGCGCCGGCGATACGAGACGGCATACGCCCGGCACTACGCGCAGGCGCGCGAGGCCAGCGCACGTACTCGCACCGGGGCAGAGCGGCTGCTGGCGCAGGCCACGACGGCTGACCGGCTGGGCTCGATCCTGGGGTGCGAGGACCGAGTGTTCGTGCCGCGGCTGCGCCGATCGCTGGCTGCGCTTGCCACGATGCCGCTAGCGCCGGAAGCGGGCGTGCCCACTACGGCCGGGGTGCGGCTGGGAGAGCCGCACCCGTCCGCCGAGTTGATCGAGGGGCTGCGCGGCGAGGTCGCGCTCGCGCTGGAGTCGCGGCTGCGTGCGCTCTCCTCGGCGCTGGCACATCGCGTACTCGACGGCGAGGGAGACGAGCTCGCGCGCGTGCTCGGGGCGATCCAGGCGAGCGACGTGAACGACCTCGACCGGGTGCTGGACGACCGGCTGGCGGCGTACCTCGCACGCGTCGTCCGGGGCGGGCTGCACGAGGATCCACTGGCGGACGTGGCGGCGCGGTTCCCGGAGGTGCGGGTGGCTGACCTCGATGCGGCGGCCGAGGCGTTCCGCGACGCACTGGCCGCGGCGGTGCTGGTCGCGCCAGACGGGGTGGCGCGGCTCGCCCGGTAGGCAGGGGCCTCGTTGCGCCGCTGGCGCGCGGGGCCCACGATGCGCAGATGCCGCTGCCGTTTGCCCAATTCCGCCACGCCGCGCCGAAGGTCGTCGAGCCTGTCTCCACCGCCCCGGCGGAGCCGCGCCCGATGCTCGTCGTCGGCCTCGGCAACCCGGGCGCGGACTACGCGCAGACGCGCCACAACGTGGGGGCATGGTGTATCGCCCTGCTGGCGAAGAAGTACCGGGTGGAGTTGAAGCGCGAGGGCCGCGTCGACTGTGCCTCAATCACGATCGACGGGCGGAGGGTCACGCTGGCGCGACCTCGGTCGTTCATGAACGACAGCGGCGGGCCGGTGGCACAGGAGGCGCGACGGCTGCACGCGCCGCCGTCACAGGTCCTCGTGCTCTACGACGAACTCGACCTCCCCGTGGGACGGACGCGGATGCGTCTGCAGGGTTCGAGCGGCGGGAACAACGGGATGAAGTCGCTGATCTCGGCGCTGGGGAGCGATCAGTTCGCCCGCGTGCGGATTGGGATCGACCGGCCGTACGACGCCGGGGTGCCAGTACGCGACCCGGAACGGATCGCGGCGTGGGTGCTCTCGCGCCCCAGCGCCGCGGACAAGGCGCTCCTCGATGCGGCGGTGGCGCGAGTCGCCGCAGCCGTCGAGGTGGCGGTGCGGGACGGGTATGACGCGGCGATGCGGCTGGTGAACGAGGGCGAGGGGCCAACCTCGACGCCGGCAAGCGCGCTCTAGGCCGCCCGCGATCTACACTGGCTGAGTCACGGCACCACCGATCGAGGGCCACCCTACCCGGGGCGACCCCGTTACTGCGTGGGCGCGCGTGCACGTCGGGAGGACGTTGGGATGAGCGACCTCTCCGCGCTTCTGCCTCTCCTGCAGGCGGTGGACCCTCTGCCGGAGGCATTCGCACGCCTTGACGAGGGGCGGCCGGTGCGGGTCGGGCTGCCCGACGCGGCGAAAGCCGTGACGGCGGCGCTGTTGTGGCGCCGTGCTCGACGGCCCGTGTTGTACGTGACGGCACGCGAGGCGGATGCACAGGCGGCGGCGGAGCAACTCGCGATGTGGGCGGGCGACGCGGCGGTGCACTTCCCCGCGCCAGCGGCGCTGCCTTACCAGCGCGAGCCGGGCGACACCGAGGTGACGTGGCGGCGGATCGGAGTCCTCGCGCGGATCGCGCAGGCCTCGTCCGGTGGAGTGCAGCCGCTGGTCGTCGCGTCGGTGGCGGCGGTCGCGGCGCACACGATGCGTCCCGCCGACCTCGGACGGGGACCGGGGCGGCTCAAGCGGGGCGACCACGTGTCGCTCGACGCGATGGCGCTCGCGCTCGTCGGGGCGGGGTACGCGGTGGTGCCGCTGGTAGAGATGCCGGGCCAGGCAGCGAGGCGCGGCGGCATCCTGGACGTGTACCCGCCCGGCGCCGAACGCCCGGTGCGGATCGAATTCTTCGGCCCGGAGGTCGAGTCGATCCGCGCGTTCGACATTGAGAGCCAGCGCACCGTGAACGCTCTGGACGAGGTCGTGATCGGGCCGGCGCGAGAGTGGTTCCCGACACGTGAGGAGCTGAGCCGCCTCGCCGGGCGGCTGGACGAGGTGCGCGACCGCGCGACGCACGAGGCCTTGCACACGCTGCGCGCCGGCGAACTCGTGGACGCGGGGCTGTACGGGCCGCTCGCCGTTGAGGCGACGATCCTCGACCACCTGCGCGAGGGCCTCGTGATCCTCGACGAACGCGAGGCCATCGAGGCGGCGATGGCTGACCTCGACGAACTGGCCGAGGAACGGCGGAAGGAGATGGCGGGGCGAGGCGAACTCGACCCGCGCGCGCCACTGCCGCACGAGCCGCGCGAACGGCTGAAGGGCGCCCTCGATGGCCGGGGGCAGCGGGCGGAGTTCGGGCGGTGGGTGACGGGCGCCGAGGCAGGCGCCGTGCGCCTGCCGTACAAGACTGCGGATGCCTACGCCGGCCGGTTGAAGGACGCCGCGCGCGACCACGCCCGACAGGTGGCGCGCGGCGACCGCATCGCCGTTGTCACGCAGCAGGCGCAGAGGTACGTCGAGGTCCTCGGCGAGGAGGGCGTAAGCACCAGCGTCCTCGATGCGGTCCCGACGAAGCCAGCGCGGGGGACGCTCGCACTGTTGCAAGCGTCGCTGCCCGAGGGTTGGGCGATCCAGACGGCGGACGGGATCGTCTCGCTGTCCACGGATCGCGAGTTGTTCGGGTTCGTGAAGCGACGGCGGACGCTGCGCACGCGGACGACGCACCGATCGCGGTTCCTCGCCGAAGTATCGCCGGGTGACTTCGTCGTCCACGCCGACCACGGCATCGCGCGGTTCGGGGGGACGGTCAGGCGTCTGGTCGGCGAGGAGGAGCGGGACTACCTCGAACTCCGCTATGCCGGCGAGGACCGTCTGTATGTGCCGGTGGAGCAAGTCGACCGGGTCACTCGCTACAACGGGCCTGCGGGGCACGTGCCTCGGCTGACGCGGCTGGGGACGCAGGAGTGGACGCGCGCGCGCCAGAAGGTGAAGGGCGCGGTCGAGATCGTCGCTCAGGACCTCATCCGGCTGTACGCCGCGCGGCAGATGCTGCAGGGGCACGCGTTCGGGCCGGACACCCTATGGCAGGGCGAGATGGAGGAGGCGTTCCCGTACGAGGAGACGCCCGACCAGCTCGAAGCGCTCGGTGCGGTGAAGGCGGACATGCAGTCGGGACAGCCGATGGACCGCATCATCTGCGGAGACGTGGGCTTCGGGAAGACCGAGATCGCAGTGCGGGCAGCATTCAAGGCGGTGCAGGAGGGGTATCAGGTCGCCGTGCTGGTACCGACGACGGTGCTCTCCGAGCAGCACCTGCGCACGTTCCGCGAGCGGCTGTCTGGCTTCCCCGTGCGGATCGACGTGATCTCGCGGTTCCGCAGCGACCAGGAGGTACGCGAGATCCTCGAGCGCGCGAAGGCGGGGCAGATCGACATTCTGATCGGGACGCATCGGCTGCTGGACCCGCACATCGAGTTCGCGAACCTAGGTCTCGTGGTAATCGACGAGGAGCAGCGGTTCGGGGTGACCCACAAGGAGCGGCTGAAGCGGATGCGCCTCGAGGTGGACGTGCTGACGCTGTCCGCGACGCCGATCCCGCGGACGCTGCACATGGCGCTCACGGGTATCCGTGACATGAGCACCATCGAGACCGCTCCCGAAGGCCGTCAGCCCGTGCAGACGTACGTCATGGAGTGGGACGGGGCGATCGCACGTGAGGCGATCCTCCACGAGATCGAGCGCGGCGGTCAGGTGTTCGTCGTGCACAACCGCGTGAACAGCATCGACGAGTTCGCGGACACGCTACGCGCGCTCGTGCCGGACGCACGCATCGTCGTAGGCCACGGGCAGATGCCGGAGAGTGTGCTGAAGTCGGTCATGGCGAAGTTCGCCGACGGCGAGTTCGATGTGCTCGTCTGTACGACGATCATCGAGTCCGGCATCGACATCCCGAACGCGAACACGTTGATCGTGGACCGCTCCGACCTGCTGGGATTGGCGCAGATGTACCAGTTGCGAGGGCGGGTCGGCCGTGGGGCGAACCAGGCGTTCGCGTACCTGTTCCACCCACGGGGACGGATCTTGACCGAGGAGGCCCAGGCGCGCCTCGCCACGATCTTCGAGGCCACGGAACTCGGCGCGGGGTTCCAGGTGGCGCTGCGCGACCTCGAGATCCGGGGGGCGGGCAACCTGCTGGGCGCGGAGCAGAGCGGGCACATCGCCTCCGTGGGATTCGACCTCTACACCGAGATGCTGGCGGAGGCGGTGGAAGGTCTGCGCGCGCAGCACGAGCACCGCGCGCCGCAAGTGCTGCCACACGAGGACCGGGACGTACTGCGCTCGATTGTGATCGACTTGCCAGTGCCGTCGTACATCCCGGAGTCGTACGTCGGCGACCTCGAGGCGCGGCTGGCGCTCTACCAGCGGGTGGCGGGGCTGCGGTCGCGGGCGGACGCCGAGGCGCTGGCGCAGGAGACCGAGGACCGCTTCGGAGCGCTCCCGGAACCGCTGGCGAACATGCTGGCGCTGGCGCGACTCCGCCTGGCCGCGCGCGCCGCCGGGATCACCTCGGTGCGGGTCGAAGGTGAAGAGGTGCTCCTGCAGGCCGCATCGGACAACCCGTTCGCCATACGGCGGCTGCCCTCGCTGCCGCGCGAGGTGAGCATCGGTCGCGCGCAGATCCGGGTGCCGCGTCGGGCGCTAGGGGAGGCGTGGCTGGGCCCGGTCGAGGCGCTGCTGCGGCTGTTGGCGGGCGAGCGAGAGCCGGTGGCGGTCTGAGCTCGGTCGCTCGCGCCTAACACCGAGAGCCCCATGCTGGTTGTCGGAGGTTACCGATGCTCGCCATCCGCGAAATGGTCCGCCGGAAACTGCAGTTCGGATTGGTGACGGGCGTCGTCACCCTGATCGCCTACCTCGTCCTCATGGTGACGGGGCTCGGGCTCGGGTTGAACCAACTCGCAGGGACGGCGCTGCTCGCGCTTGATGGCGACCACCTCGCGTATTCCGATCGGTCGAACCTCTCCGTGATCCGCTCACAGCTGAGCGAGGCACAGGTGAAGGACATCGCTTCGGCACCCGGCGTGAAGGCCTCAGCGGCTATTGGCTATGTCGCTGCGGCGATCGAGTACCAGCCCGGCGAAGTGGAGACTGCCGCACTGCTCGGGATCGACCTCGGCTCCATCGCGGCACCGAAGGTCATCGAGGGACGCTCCCTGACCCCGCAGGACCGGCGCGGGCTGCTCGTGGACCGATCGTGGGCGAGCCTGACCGGGACGCGGATCGGCGACACGTTGCAGGTGCCTGTGGGCCTCGCGACCGAGCCGTTCGAGGTGGTCGGCGTCGCTGACCAGGGATCGTTCTTCTTCCAGCCGGCGATGTTCATGCTGAGAGACTCGTGGCGCACGGTCTCGTACCGCTCCGTCGACCGGGAGACTCCGTATGCGAGCGTGGTACTCCTCCAGGGCGGAGGCCTCGACGGTACGCGCGGAAGCGGTTGGGAAGTCGTCACGAAGGACACCGCGTTCTGGAACATCGAAGGCGTCTCAGCACAGCAAGGGACTGTGGACGCGCTGAAGTACATGGGGCTCCTGATCGGCGCGATGGTGATCGGGGTGTTCTTCTACGTGATCACCCTCCAGAAGGTGGCGCTCCTGGGCGTGCTCAAGGCGATCGGCGCGAGCGGCCTGTACCTCACGGCCCAGGGGATGCTCCAGGTGTTCCTCGTCAGCCTGGTCGGCACGGTGGTCGCAGCAGGGCTCGCCGTGCTGACGAAGGCGACGGTGCTGTCGTCCGATGCCATCCCGATCGCGTTCACGACCGGGGCCGTGGTGAGTACGACCGTGGCAGTGGTGGTGGCCGGTGTGCTGGGCGCTGCGCTGTCCATGCGGCAGATCGGGTCGATCGACCCGATCATCGCGATGCAACAGCAGCAGTAGGCGGAGGACTCCATGGCACTCCTGGAACTGCGCGATATCACGAAGTCCTACGGCGAGGGCGCCCAGCGGGTGGATGCGCTCCGCGGCGTATCGATCACCGTCGAACCGGGCGAGATGGTGGCGCTGGTGGGCCCGTCCGGCTCTGGCAAGAGCACGCTGCTCGCGATCATCGGCGGACTGCTGACGCCGACTTCGGGATCGATGCTGGTCGCAGGGGCCGATGTGGCGAAGTTCGATGCTCGGGCGCGCAGCCGGTACCGGCGCGACCAGGTCGGTTTCGTCTTCCAGTCGAGCAACCTGGTCCCCTTCCTCACTGCCAGGGAGAACCTGCTGCTGGTGGGGGAGTTCGGCGGGGCCGACAGGGCCGCACTTGCGCGACGCGCGGACGAGTTGCTCAGCGAGCTGGGCCTGACCGACGCGGCCGGCCAGGCCGGGAACCGGCTC
The DNA here is from genome assembly GCA_004296805.1 of Dehalococcoidia bacterium. Classification (GTDB taxonomy): domain Bacteria; phylum Chloroflexota; class Dehalococcoidia; order UBA2979; family UBA2979; genus SURF-43. The sequence continues at coordinate 3,221 of SCVR01000146.1, read as the reverse complement.
TCCGGCGGCCAGCGGCAGCGGGTCGCCATCGCACGGGCGCTGATGCGTGACCCCTCGCTCATCCTGGTCGACGAGCCGACGGCGAGCCTGGACTCGAAACGTGGTGCCCAGGTCGTGGAGGCGCTGCGGGACGAGGTCCACGGCCGGCATAAGGCGTGCGTGATGGTCACGCACGACCTCGAAATGGCTGCTCGAGCCGATCGAGTGCTCGAAATCCGGGATGGCCTGCTGCAAGTCCATCAGGCCGCTGTCTAAGCATTCGTAGCAGCCTGATCCCGACCCCGGTATCGTCCGCACATGCGCATCAAGGCGGCCTTCCTCGACTTTGACGGCACGCTCGGCGAGATGCGTCCTTCGCATTTCGCCGCGTATCGCTCTGCGGCCGCCGAGGTGGGGATCGAGGTCAGCGAGGAGGCACTCGCCTCGCGCGACCTCGACGACGCGTGGGCGCGATGGATGACGCCGGACGGGGCGGTGCACCTGGCCGAATCGGCGAGCGAGGCGGCGTTCCGGGAGGTGCGCATCGCCCTCGCGGTCGACCGCCTACGGGCCGCGGGTGCTCAGGCGGACGAGGCGACCCTGCGCCGGGCGGGTGAGCGTGTCGCCGAAGTGGAGGGCGACCCGTCCTGGTACGTGCTGTACGACGACGCACTCCCCGCCCTCGAACGCCTCGCGCGAGCGGGGGTCGAGGCGGTCGTGATCTCCAACCACGTGTGGCGGCTGCCGGAGATCGTGCGGGCGCTGGGCGCTGGAGCGAAGTTCGAGGGCGTGGTCACGAGCGCGCGCGTCGGGGCGCGGAAGCCGCACCCACGGATCTTCGAACAAGCGCTGCGGCTGACCTCGGCGCGCCCCGAAGAGTCGGTCATGGTGGGCGACTCGCTCAGCGCGGACGTCGCCGGCGGGGAACGCGTCGGGATGCACGGGGTGTACCTCGACCGGCGCGGGCGGCCGGCGCCGGATGGGGTGGTCACGATTCGTTCGCTCCTCGACATCCCGCTTGAGTGGCCCCCCTCATGAGCGAGCCGGCTGTCCGCCTGGGGCCCATCGAGGCCTGGGAACACGACGACTTCTTCGCAGCGTACGAGGCGTACTCGCAAGAGTTGGAGCCGTTCGACCCTGCGCACGAGACGACCGACGTTGCCGCGTACCGCGCGGCGGTCGAGGACGACCTGGCCTACGAGGACTCTGGGCGCGAGTTGTCGTGGATCCTCGCGGACGGAACACGGGCAGGCTTCGTGGTCCTGAGGCATCTTCCTGACTGGCTCGACCCCAATCGGATGATCACGACCATCGCGGAGTTATGCGTGTTCGAGTCGCACCGCCGTGCGGGAATCGGTCGCGCGGCTGTGGACGCGATCCTGGCCCAGGAGCGGGCACGGGGCACCTACGAGATAGAGGCGGGGATCCTCCGTGACAACGCGGCAGCCCACGCCTTCTGGAGTGCCCTTGGGTTCGAGGTGCGGCAGGTAGTGACGGCGCGCCGCCCGTGAGCCCGGCTCACAGAACGTCGGGGAAGCCGGGAGTACGATAGTCCACGCCTGAGCGGCCACCGGCCGACTCCTAACCATCGACCCTGCTAGAGGAGCCACGCGTGAAGCCAGCGATCTGGGACGTCCACTGCCACTTCCCGCGGAACTTCGAGAACCCCGAGGACCAGGACCACGGGAAGGCTCTCGACGAGCGCGCCGAGGCGCTGCAAGCGGCTGGCATCGTGAAGGCCTCGCTCCTCTGCGGGGGCCGGTTCGGGCTGACGTACGAGGAGTGCCTCGAGTGGGCGAAGCGCCACCCGGACCTGTTCGTGCCCAGTGCCGTCGTCGACCCGGAGGAACTCGGGTACCGCGACATCAAGCGGCTGTTCGAGCAGGGGTACAAAGGCCTGAAGATGATCGGCGTGCGCCGCGCGTACGACGACTACAAGTACTTCCCGGTGTACGCGGCCGCCGAGGAACTCGGGATGCCGATCCTGATGCACATGGGCGTCATCGGTGGGGGCGTGGACTATTCGATCACGCACCCGCGGCGGGACCCGCGCGCGGCCGAGACGATGGGACGGATGGAGCGCATGGGGCGGATGCAGGGACGGGACGTCTCGGCCACCCGGATGCGCCCGTTCCACATGGACACCATCGCCAACAACTTCCCGCGCCTGAAGATGATCGGCGCGCACATGGGCGGCACCGGGAACTACGACGAGGCGGCCTCGGTCACTCGCTGGCGGCACAACGTCTTCCTTGACATGTCGGGGGGCGACACCATCGAGCGTCACGCTGTCGAGCGGCGGCTGGTGAAGCACGAGATCGGCGTCGAGAAACTGACGTGGGGCTCGGACTGCAACAACGACGAGATCGCGCAGCACGTCGCGAACCTCGAACACATCTTCCAGATGGTCGAACTGACCGAAGACGAGGCGAACCGGATCCGCTGGGCGAACGCGGCAGAGATCTTCGGCTACGAGACGCCCGTCCTGGCCGCTGAGTAGGCTGCGAGCGCTTCGTGCCCGACGACCGCGCACCTGAGGACGAGATCGCACCACTCTCCCCGTGGTCGGTGCGTCACTCGTTGCCACACAGCCTCGATGACGATGATGAGCCGGATACGAGCCCAGAGGACGGGCCGCCGGCCCAGCGTCGTTCGATCTTCAACCGCTTCCGGCGCAACCGGACATCGCCCTCGGAATTGCAGTCGCGCCTGTCGCTGCCGGACGAGCCTGCGGAGATCGAGCCGACGCCCGAAGACGAATTGGCCCCGCCGCCGCTCGAACCAGCCCGCTCGCCCTGGCGGCGTCCGGACGAGATCACGCCGGCGACGGTGACGCCCTCGGCGGCGCCCCCCAAGACATCGGTCCCGCCCGCCGCGCCCACGCGACCGACGCCGCCGATCGAAGCGGTGCTGGCGGCCTCGGCGGTGACTCCTATCGAGGAGCGGGACGTTGCGGCGGATCGGGAGCCGGCCCCCGAGGCGGCTGAGCCCCCTCGCGAGGTGGTGGTGGAAATGCCGGCCTCGGTCGAAGAGCCCCAACCTGCTGTGACGATCCCACCCGCGGAGCCCAAGCCTGCGGTGGTGGCCCCGGTGGCGCGTATCGAGGTGCCCACCGAAGAGCCTGCTGACCAGCCGGTGACGCCCGTCGCTGAACCGGTCGCGGCGGTCATCGAAACGCTAGTCGAGGTCGCGATCGAACTGCCGGCCTCCACCCTCGAGGTCGACGAGCCGGACCCGATGCC